>CACZSY010000152.1 GCA_902783965.1 uncultured Lachnospiraceae bacterium | reverse complement strand
CTTCAATTTTATTCTACGGTCGGATTCTGTAATGAGAAGATATATATATTTAAGGCACTGGTAAGAAAAAAAGGAAGCCAGCATCTGGATCCGAACGAATCTGTTGAAGTCAGGGAATATGAAGCAGAAGAACTGATAGAAAAGATCAGGAGTCTTTCGATAGAAGACGGAAAAACCATCGCTTCGGTCATGGCTTATGCCTGTGAGAGTAAAAAGAAAGGTTAACTGTGAATAGTAACAAATGTGTTTGCAAGAAATAGAGAAAAGTGTTATAATGCCGACATGAGTTCCGCCTGCGGAACCTGAGATTTATGTTAAACGGCGGGCTATTAACTGAAAGGAGAAAACAATGTCTGAAAATGTATATGACATTTTACTTGAACGCGGTTTCATCGAACAGACTACCCATGATGAGATCCGTGAACTTTTAGGAAAGGAAAAAGTAACATTTTATATAGGTTTTGACGCTACTGCCGATAGTCTGACCGCAGGTCATTTTCTTACTATTATGGCAATGATGCATATGCAGCGCGCAGGTCACCGCCCGATAGCGCTTCTTGGCGGCGGTACTACAATGATCGGTGATCCTACAGGAAAGTCTGATATGAGAACCATGATGACCAGAGAGACTATCGACCATAATGCAAAAAGGTTCAAGGAACAGCTTTCAAGATTTATTAACTTTGACAATGACAGCGCTATAATTGAAAATAATGCCGACTGGCTTCTTGATCTGAATTATGTTGAATTCTTACGTGAAGTCGGAGTACATTTCTCTGTTAACAAAATGCTTACTGCAGAATGTTACAAGCAAAGACTTGAACGCGGACTTACATTCTTTGAATTTAACTACATGCTCATGCAGTCTTATGATTTTCTTGTGCTTAATAAAAAATACAACTGTGTTTTAGAACTTGGCGGAAACGATCAGTGGTCCAATATCCTCGGCGGTGTTGAGCTTATAAGAAGAAAGGAACAGAAACCTGCCTACGGTCTTACATTTAAGCTTCTTACCACAAGCGAAGGCATAAAGATGGGAAAGACCATGAAGGGAGCTATCTGGCTTGATCCGGAAAAGACATCACCTTACGAGTTCTTCCAGTACTGGAGAAATATAGAAGATGTTAAAGTAGAAGAATGCCTCGGGCTTCTGACTTTCCTTCCTATGGATGAAGTAAGAAGACTCGGCGCTCTCAAGGATAACGAGATAAATTACGCAAAAGAAGTTCTTGCTTATGAGATAACCAAGATCGTACACGGAAAAGAAGAAGCTGACAAAGCACTTGAAGCTTCAAAGGCATTATTTGGAAGCGGCACAGACATTTCCAATATTCCGACAACGGTCTATGATGAAGATACCTTTAACAAAGGTATTGATCTTATTACTCTTTTAGTTGACGGAAAGCTCTGCGCGACACGTTCCGATGCAAGAAGAAATATCACACAGGGCGGCGTAAGCGTTAATGATGAAAAAGTCACTGACTTTGCGCGTGTATTTACACCTGCCGATTTTAATCCGGACGGTGGTCTTCTTGTAAAGAAAGGCAAGAAAAGTTACCATTTCTTCAAGATAGGTTAAAATTTAAGGGATAAAGCATGATCCTTCATAACAATCGAGCCTGCTCGACGAGCGGGGGTCATATAAACAAAGAACTGACCAGAATCGGAGAATAAAAATGAGTTTTGAATATATTAAACAGATCGTAACACCTGATGAGCTCAAGGCTGAATTTCCAATGTCTCCTGAGCTTGTTAAGATCAAAAAAGACAGAGACTAAGAGATCAAAAAAGTATTTACCGGCGAATCCGACAAATTCATCGCCATTATTGGTCCGTGTTCGGCAGATAACGAAGATGCTGTATGCGATTATATCGAAAGACTTTCCAAAGTCGCAAGGGATATTTATGATAAGGTTCTTGTCATTCCCCGCATCTATACCAACAAACCGAGAACAACCGGATTAGGATACAAAGGCATCGTTCATCAGCCGGATCCGGAGAAAAAGCCGGATTTCAAAAAAGGTCTGGAAGCCATGAGGAAAATGCATATCCGCGCCATAGAGATCAGCGGACTTACCGCAGCCGATGAGATGCTTTATCCGGAAAACTGGCCATACATCGAGGATATCCTTTCTTATGTAGCGGTTGGCGCCCGTTCTGTTGAAGACCAGCAGCACAGGCTTACCGTAAGCGGCATGGACGTGCCTGTCGGAATGAAGAATCCGACGAGCGGAGACTATTCGGTAATGCTCAATTCCTGCATTGCTGCCCAGAAAGGACATACTTTCCTTTACAGAGGTTACGAAGTAAAAACCACCGGCAACCCTCTTACGCATACTATCCTGAGAGGAGCTGTCAATAAACATGGAAGTTCGATCCCTAATTATCATTACGAAGATATCGAAAGGCTTCTTGAATACTATGATAAATACGATCTTTTGAACCATGCTGCCATTATCGACGCCAACCATGCCAACTCCAATAAGAAATACAATGAGCAGCCAAGGATCGTCAAAGAGATCCTTCACAGCAGAAGATGCAATAAAGATATAGCCAATCTTGTTAAAGGCGTTATGGTCGAAAGCTATATTGAAGAGGGAAACCAGTCCATACACGATCATGTATACGGAAAATCTATCACAGATGCCTGCATAGGATGGGATACTACCAGAGAGTTGTTATATAATATCGCAGACGGACTGTAAGAACTTACATTTGCACCCCGTGTGCATAGATGAGCAGGAGTGATTTCATCACCCCTGCTCGATTAATATGATGATACTAGGGTCAAAAGCATTTTAATTCTAATAATCTGAATACTGTGAATATTAACAGTACAAGAAAGGCAGATCAACATGTTCAAACTTGCATTACCGGATGATGTGCTCATGAGCATTGAAAAACCGGCAAGATATATAGGAAATGAGATAAATATGGTCAGGAAAGATCCGCAGAAGGCTGATATAAGACTCTGTATGTGTTTTCCGGACGTATATGAGATAGGTATGTCGCATCTGGGAATACAGATCCTTTATGACATGTTCAATAAAAGAGATGATGTCTATTGCGAAAGGGTGTATTCACCGTGGGTCGATCTGGATGAAGTAATGCGAAAGAGAGATATAAAGCTGTTTTCTCTGGAAACACAGACTCCGGTCAGAGATTTCGATATTCTTGGAATAACAATACAATATGAGATGTGTTATACCAATATCCTGCAGGTTTTGGATCTTTCGGATATTCCGATAATGTCTAAGGACAGGACTCTTGATGATCCGATAGTCATCGGCGGAGGTCCGTGTGCGTATAATCCTGAACCTCTGGCGGGCTTTTTCGACATTTTTTATATAGGCGAAGGCGAGACACAGTACAATGATCTGCTTGATCTATATAAGGATTGTAAGAAAAAGAAGCTTTCAAGGGAAGAATTCTTAAAAGCGGCATCACAGATAGAGGGGATATATGTACCGTCGCTATATGAGCCGGTATATAACGAAGATATGACTTTGAAGGAATTCAGAAAGTTATATGAAGACGCCCCTTCAGTCATTAAGAAACAGGTGGTAACGGATCTCAGCAGTACTTATTATCCCGAAGCGCCGCTTGTGCCGCTTATCAGGGCAACCCAGGACAGAGTTGTACTTGAGATACAGAGGGGCTGCATCAGAGGCTGCCGTTTCTGTCAGGCAGGTATGCTGTATCGTCCGATCAGGGAGAGAAACGTTGAATATCTTAAGGAAATGGCTGTCAAGATGCTGAAAGCCACAGGCCACGAAGAGATATCCTTAAGTTCCTTAAGTTCGAGCGATTATACCGAACTTAAAGAACTGGTTTATTTCCTGATAGATGAGATAAGCGGAGACGGAGTAAATATATCGCTTCCAAGCCTCAGGATCGATGCGTTTTCGCTGGATGTAATGAGCAGGGTACAGGACATAAGAAAGAGCAGTCTTACATTTGCTCCGGAGGCGGGATCACAGAGACTCAGAAATGTTATCAATAAAGGACTTACCGAAGAAGTGATACTAAAGGGAGCCATGGAAGCTTTCAAGGGCGGCTGGAATAAGGTTAAACTCTATTTCATGCTCGGACTTCCGACTGAAACGGAAGATGATATTGAAGGCATTGCGGTTCTTTCGGATCGTATAGCAAGAGAATACTATACCATTCCTAAGGATCAGAGAAACGGTAAGGTCAGCATAGTGACAAGCACATCATTTTTTGTCCCGAAACCGTTTACGCCGTTCCAGTGGACGGCTATGGCAAGCAGAGAAGCTTTCCTTGAAAAGCAGAGATTCCTTAACGGAAAGATGAGGGAACAGCTTAACCAGAAAAGCATCAAATACAACTGGCATGAAGCCGAGACTACAATGATAGAAGGAGTTCTGGCAAGAGGCGACAGAAGACTGTGTCAGGTTATCTATGATGTATACAGGAAGGGATGCATTTATGACGCGTGGTCGGAGTATTTCAAATATGATGTATGGATGCAGGTCTTTGAAGAGGATGGAGTAGATCCGGACTTCTATACAGTGAGGGAGAGGGAAAAGGACGAGATCCTGCCATGGGACTTCATTGATATAGGAGTAACAAAGAATTTCCTGTGGAGAGAATACATGAGAGCTCAAAACGAGGAAGTGACGCCAAACTGCAGGGCAAAATGCGCAGGCTGCGGAACGGCTAGATACAAGACGGGAGTTTGTGTTGAAAGTTCAAGAT
>CACZSY010000151.1 GCA_902783965.1 uncultured Lachnospiraceae bacterium | reverse complement strand
TTACTCATCCGACTCAACTATCTTTCTTTCACATATGCATATCATCTGCTCCGCGTCTTTCCAATCCGCTATGAGCTTAAGAGTCTCCTGAGCCTGCCTGTATCCGGCCGCGGTTCCCTGCCCCATCATAAGCTTTGCGCAAAAGAGCTGATAATCATTTTTTAAAGCGCTTGCCCCGTCATATAAGATGTTAAGGAGCTTTTCAGAATTCTCCCTGTCGTCAAGCGCAGTGATGATCTTTGCCGTCTGTTCATATACGCCCTCTCTGGCCTGTGAGTCAATCTCATTCTTTGTGGCTTCATAGATATTCTGAAGCCTCTCGGACTCCGCGATCGCTATCGCTTCCTTTGCGACCTCGCCCGACCTGTCGTCCTCATTAACAGAAGACACTTCAGTCCCGGGCTTTCCCAAAAAGAATCCCATATACAGGCAGGCTCCTAACAAAACGGCTGCAGCCAGTCCTTTCAGTATCTTTTTCCTGCTGCCTGTCCCGTTCCTGTCTTCAAGCAGATAGTGGGCAAATTCATTTGCCGCGAACTCTTCGAGCACATCCTCGCCCAGAACGCTGTCGGAAGACATATGTTTCTGAAAAATATGCCCTTCCTCATGCGCGAGCACAACAGTCTGTTCTTCCTCGTTCAGATCTTCATTTACAAAGACAAGCCTGTAACTGTCATTCTGAAAAGTAAAAGACCTGTTCTGCAGAAGATGCTCCGTGATATCCAAAGCATTGGCAAGATCCTTAATGTCCCTGGAATCATCCAGCCCATTGTAAAAGATTACCGTATAACCCTGTTCGCCCATGGCTTTCATCAGGGTTTCAACGGTAACCTTCTTAACCTTGTGTTTCTTTTTAAATTCCTTAGCGCTTTTTTTACTGTTCATATACCCAAGATCAATTGTTTAAACTACTGCTTTTTCTGCTGCTGTTTTTTCTGCATCAGCATGTCTGCTTTAAGATTGGCAAGAGCTCTTCTTGCAAGGATGTTCTTATCGGTAACCTGTGTCATGCGCTTTCCGTCAAACGCCTTGATCACCGCGTCTCCGGTCATCTCATTGCAGCGTGCGTATTCCATCATTATAACTGTCTCAATGGCATGTATCGCCTGTTCATCAAGTTTCTCTCTTATAGTATTTTCATCCATCTTTACAAAGGCGCCGATAGGAAGCCTTGCCGTATCCATAGTCTTTTCTCCGAATATCTTGAGTGGAAAAAGGCCCGAACTTCTGATATAATCATGAGTCTGGTCGTCATAATCGAAAATAAGGATCAATGAAAGAAAAAGGCTCCACGACATCTTCCTCCTCTTTGTCTCGATAGATGAGTATGTCTGTCTTGAAACACCAAGGAAAAGACCCAGCTCCTCCTGTGACATTCCAAGCTTTGTTCTAAGAAAAGGCAGCTCCTCAACAAGTTTTGCGATAAGCTCTCTTCTTTCTTTCTCGCTTATGTCCATAGTTTTAAAATCCATGTCTGACCTCCAAAAATAAGATTATAATTCTTTTAACCCGATCCTTTGTATCATTATACACTCAGCTCTTTAGACATTATGGATAAATAAAGCGCTCATAAATCCCGAAACATATATATTGATGACTTTTTCTTCACCTGCTTCATAATCCGCCGTATCAGACATGTCTTCGACCGCGCTGAGTCTTGCGATATTGCTTATGACCGCCTTATAGCCCTTAGGGATGATGACGTTCACCGCAGACATCACGGCGTTGATATTAAGTGATATCGGCTCAGTTGTCAGCAGGTTATTGATATCAAAGGTCACCGAACTGCATACCGCGCGGATGTCGCCACCCTTAAAAGTTCTTCCCGGCTTATATTCATTACTCTGGAATGATGCGGAATAATACTTTGTATGCGAATCCGTTCCGGTGCGTTTTTCCGATTCCTCAGCAAATCTTATCAGCTTGCTGATACCGTATCCGATCGCAAACAGTGTACAGCCGCCGACAAATGCTTTTTTAAGTTTCATATTGTCTCACTTACCTTTCATAGCTTTCCTTCGTCTCATATATTTACATCATAACACATCATAGATTTTTTTTAAAGGACTTCGTTGGTTTATTAATTGAAATAAGTCGAAAATTAAAGTATAATTTTTTAAAATAAACAGGAAAGGAAATCCATACATGAATTATGCAGCAGTCTTACACAATTCTACAAGAGACTTCGTCTATTCTGACGGCACCAGCGATCAGATGACTTTCAAGATCAGAACCGCTAAAGATGACTGTATTATGATCAATCTTTATTTCACGGATAAATCCGGTCACCGGATCAAAAATGAGCAGCTCTATAACAGACCTATGGAAAAAGCGGCAAGCGACGAGCTTTTCGATTACTACGAGACAACGGCGCAGTTAAACAGTTCTGTTACCAAATATTATTTCGAGTTCATTTCATTTAATAAAGATCTGACATACTATTCGCTATACAAATTCTATGATGAAGCCCCTACGGACTTTTCGCGCATGTTTGACGTTCCTCTTTATGCCAGAAAAGAAGACGCCCTTAAACCTGTGCCGTGGATGCAGGACGGCATAATGTATCAGATATTTCCTGACAGATTTTATAACAGCCCCGATTCTGCCTGCGATACGCACATCAGCGAATTTATGGAGAAGGCGGAATGGGATTCGAAGCCGAAATATAATTCTATATACGGCGGAAATATCAGGGGCATCTATGACAAACTGGATTATCTTAAGGAACTCGGCGTTACGATCATTTATCTTACTCCTATATTCAGATCTTTTTCGAATCATAAATACGACACCGTCGATTATATGCAGCTCGATCCTTCCTTCGGCACCGAAGATGAATTCAGACAGCTTGTTGAGGGCGTTCATGAAAGAGACATGCATCTGATCCTTGACGGCGTCTTCAACCACTGCGGTTTCTTCTTCGCGCCATTTCAGGATTTCATTGCAAACGGCAAAGATTCCGCGTATTATGACTGGTTTATCGTAAACGATCCCGAAAAGCCTATATACAAAGGCAGCGGGATTGAGTCCATAAGGGAGAATTTTCCTCCGAATTATTACGCTTTCAGCTACATACCCGCCATGCCGAAGCTCAATACAAGGAACCGTCAGGTGCGCGAATATATATTCGGCGTGATCGACCACTGGATGCAGGATTTTGGCGTGGACGGATGGCGTATGGATGTGGCCGATGAAGTATCGCATGAGTTCTGGACCGAATTCAAGATAAGGGTGCGCGCCAACAGACCGGACGCCCCTGTTATCGGAGAGATCTGGTATGATTCAAGGGACTGGCTTTTGGGAAACGAATTTGACAGCGTAATGAACTATCAGTTTTCGATAGCAGTAAACAAATGGATCGGAACCCACAGCATCAGCGTTACCGATTTTGTCAACACCTACGGTTTCATCAGGGGAAGCCTTAACCGTTACGCCTTTTCAATGCTTTTAAATCTTATAGATTCCCACGACGTAAAGAGATTCCTTACGGTCTGCGACGGCAATAAGGATCGTCTCAGGCTCGCCGTCATACTCCAGATGAGCATTGCCGGCACTCCTATGATCTACTACGGCGACGAAGCCGGTATGGAAGGCGGGGAAGATCCCGACTGCAGGCGCGGAATGTACTGGAGGGAAGAACAGGTCGATAAAGAACTTCTCGATTTCTATAAGACCATTATCGCGCTGAGGAAGAGCGAACCCGCGTTGCGGTCGTTAAAACTTAAGGTTGTCACGGCTGACAACGAAAATGATGTGCTCATATTTAACAAATATCCCGAAAAAGGCAGCAGCGGCAAAGCTGTCAGGGTCATCATCAACAACTCGCCCGAAACCGCGAAGCTCGATGATCTCAAAGAAGCGCGGGATCTTATAACGGGTGAAATATACGACAAAGAGCTTCCTCCGTATAAAGGGATCATATATTATTTCTGATCACCTTTTGACCCTATTATTACCATAAAGGAGAAACCTATTCATGCTTAAAGTTGAACATCTTAAAAAAACTTTTGGTTCAAACACTGCGGTAAACGATATAAGCTTTACATTAGAAGACGGGCAGATAACGGGATTTATCGGTCCTAACGGCGCCGGCAAGACCACCACCATCGAGATGATGACCGGTATCTTGAAGCCTGATCAGGGAAGCGTCAATATCTGCGGTTACGACCTGTTCAATGATCCTCTCGCGGCCAAGTCCTGCTTCGGTTACGTATCCGACACTCCGGATATGTTCCTGCGTCTTACCGGCATTGAATTTCTGAATTTCATAGGGGATATATTCAAGGTTCCCGCGAAGGACCGGACAGATATCATCGAGAGATACGCCCCACGTCTTGGGATCTACGAGCATCTTAACGATACCATAATCAATTTTTCCCACGGCATGAGGCAGAAGATCATAATCCTTTCCGCTCTCATCCACAGTCCTAAGGTCCTGATCCTCGACGAACCTCTGGTAGGGCTTGATCCTTCTTCAAGCTTTGAACTTAAAAATATCATGAAGGAGTTCGCCGCAAACGGCTGCTGCGTGTTTTTTTCAACGCACATCCTTGAGATCGCACAAAAGCTCTGCGACAGGATCCTCATCATCCGGGACGGCAGTATCATCTATGACGGCGACTGCGACAGGCTGATCAATCTTCATCCTGACTGCGACAGTCTTGAAAAGATCTATCTTAAGCTAATGGAGAACTGATTATGGGAAAAATAAAAGATTTGATCACTTTATTCCGCATCCTCATGGGCGAGATGATGATGCTTGAAAGAAAAGACGAGAGAAACAAACGGGATAAGAGAGAAAAATTTCTGGGATTCTTTGTTGTTACCTTTGTCTTTATCCCTTTCATGCTGCTCATCGGATTTTTTACCTATTTTTTATCAAGCGAACTGTCCATGAGAAAGGGCGCCTTTACTTTCGGCTCCCTTACCTTCCTTTGCAGCTGCACAAGTATCCTCTGCCTTGTCTTCGGCTTTTCGATACTTCTGCACTCCATGTTCTTTTCATCGGACACCGCAAAGCTTCTGCCGCTTCCGATACCGCATACGCGTACCGTGCTCGCGAAATATCTTGTCTGTTACATGGCTGAAAATGTCATGCAGACCCTGATACTCATCGCGGGATTCGCAGGTTATGTGCTTACTGTAAGACCCGACGTCAGAGCTATAGTAACGGGTGTGACCGCGATCATCACTCTCCCTGTGCTGCCGCTTGCTTACTGCGGGATCATCTCTGTGCTGCTTGTAAGATATACAAGGCTTGTGGAAAACAGGAAGGCCGCCATAAGATTCAGCGCAGTCATCCTTGCCGCGTTAACTCTCTTTCTGATCATCAAGGGAACGGGCGCAGGACTCGGCGGGATAGACAGCCTTGTAAAGGCTCTTGATAACGGCAACGGGGGCTTCATGAGGATACTCAATATCATCTTCCCGAATGTATATTTTCTGAACCGTTTCGGACTGACCGGCAATCCTTTATGGCTGCTTGTATATCTTGCCGTAAGCTTTGTATCGGTACTCCTTTTTGCGGTTCTTACAAAATATCTTTATATAGACGCCCTGAACAGGATCACTTCCAAAAGCAGCGGCAAAGCGGATGCTTACGACAGGGACGCTCCTGTGAAGATCAACAGCGTAAAGGCGGCTCTTTTTAAAAGAGAACTTCGTTCACTGTACCGCTCGCCGGTATTTCTTACAAGCTGCATACTGGTCAATCTCTTCTGGCCGGTGCTCGCCACATTTATCATAAAGATAAATTCTTCCGTATCGGAACTTTCCGTTACGGTAAGCGGCATTTTTGAAGCGATACCGAGCATCAGACTTATCTTCCTAGCGGCTGTCGCGGGCTGTTCGCTGTTTTTAAGCAGCATCAATTCCATCTGCTCAAGCGCCTATTCAAGAGAAGGCAAGACAAGCTTCGGATATATCAAGAGCATACCGGTAAGCACAAGAAGCTTTATGGCCGTCAAGCTTCTGACGGGAATCTTTATAAGCGGAACATTTGTAACTATTTATTATATTATTTTTGCCATACTCTTTAAAATGCCGTTGAAATTCTTTATAATAGGGTTGGTGCTGTGCATCCTTTCAACAATAGCGGCGTCCCTTATAGGCATCTATGTCGACGCCATGCATCCGTCGGTGCTCTGGGAAGAGGAAGCCCACGTCCTTCGAGGAAATCTGAATACCTTTATGGCTCTTGTAATATGCATAATGGTCTTCTTTATCATGACTGCTGCCGCATGGTTTGTAATGTTCCGTGTAAATATGGGGCTTTTCGCCGGAGCTTTCATGATGATCTTTGTCGCGGCATGGGCGGAAGTGATCTTCT
>CACZSY010000150.1 GCA_902783965.1 uncultured Lachnospiraceae bacterium | reverse complement strand
TATTTACCGATCCGATCTCAATTCAGCCGGAACTGCTTGACAATTACGACAAGGCTGTTGAATGGCTCGATAATCTGTCAAAGAAATATCCGAGTATTTCAGTCTGTTATATTGCCAATCCATACAAAGAGCATACGGTTATTATGAATAACGGATGGCAGCCGGATGACGACTGGAAAGTTGAGGAAAGAGAATGGTATAAAAAGACTGAAAAATCACGGACGGGAATGAGTATCTCCGCGCCTTATCTTGACGCGCAGACGGGAAATTACTGCATAACCATTTCCAAGATCGTATACAGTACCAAAAACCAGTTCCTCGGAATATTTGGCATCGATCTCTATATTGATAAGATGATAGATGTCTTCGGTGATTCCTACGGTGAAGATAATTATGCCTTCCTTGTTGACATCAATGGAGATATTTTAAATCATCCTAGCAATGAATATCAGATGTCAGGGGATAAGAAAGTAAATATTCAGAACACAGGATATCTGAAAGCTTACGATAATTCGGGAGTGATCACGATAGCTAAGGATTATGACGGCAAAAGTATCTGTATGATAAGCCAGACTGATGAAAATACGGGATTCTCCGTTGTAATGATCATGAACTGGTGGAATTCTTACGGAGTTGCCATAATACTGATCTCCATTTATGTCCTGGTCTGCTTAGCAGGTTCGATAGCCATTATCATACTTATTAATAAGGTTATTCGTTCTCAGGCGGCTATGAACATGAAGCTGACGGAAGCGGCTAAAAAAGCTACCGATGCGGGTATGGCCAAGTCAGATTTCCTTGCGAGAATGAGCCATGAGATAAGAACTCCGATAAATGCTGTCATCGGCATGAATGAGATGATAATGCGGGAGACAAATGAACCGCAGATAATGGATTACGCCGCCGATATCAAGAGCGCCAGCAAGACACTTCTTGAACTGATAAACGGTATACTCGATTTTTCAAAGATAGAGAGCGGAAAACTGGATATCGTACCGGATAAATACGAGACTGCTTCGCTTATCGATAATATCGTGAACATGATAGAGAAAAGAGCCGAGAAGAAGGATCTTGAGTTAAAGCTGGATATTGATGAGAATATTCCTAAGGCTCTCTACGGTGATGATGTGCGTATCCGTCAGGTACTTACCAACCTTTTGACCAATGCGGTCAAATATACCGAAAATGGATATATACTTCTGACAATGCGCGTGGAAAATATCACGGAAGATGAGTGTATGCTTTATATTGCGGTAAAAGATACCGGAATAGGAATAAAGCAGGAGGATATGGATAAGCTCTTCCAGTCCTTCAAGAGGATAGATGAGATAAGAAACAAGAACATAGAAGGAACCGGACTCGGAATGTCCATAGTTGAAGGTATCCTGGGACTTATGGACAGCAAACTTTCCGTAGAAAGCGAGTATGGCAAAGGTTCGGTATTTTCTTTCAGGATAAAACAGAAAGTTATCGATGCTACGGCGCTTGGCTCATATCACAGAAATATGAGTCATAGTGCGGAGGGAAGAGTTGCGGAAATCTCCAAAGCAGGAAATCTCATTATTAAGAACGCGGATATCCTGGTAGTAGATGACAATAGTATGAACCTTAAAGTAGCCAAAGGCCTTATGAAGAAGCTGAATGTTGTCCCGGATCTTGCGGGAAGCGGAAAAGAGGCTGTCGGTAGGGTAAGGGGCAAACATTACGATATTATCCTGATGGATCATATGATGCCTAAGATGGATGGTATCGAGACTCTGGCGGCGATAAAGAGTGAAAATCTGATAGGAGAAGATACAGCTGTAATCGCTCTTACCGCCAACGCCATTTCCGGAGCAAGGCAGATGTATCTGTCAAAGGGATTTAACGACTACATCTCAAAACCTATAGATCCGAAAGAACTTGAAAACATCCTCATCAGATATCTTCCTAAGGAAAAATACGGTATCGGTCCTGCGGATAAGGGAAACGGAAATGCGAACTTAAAGTCTGATGACCGTTCGGATAAAGAAAGAGGAAATGTGAACTTAAAGTCTGATGACCGTTCCGATAAAGAAGCCGGAAATATGTATTTAACACATGCAGGTTCTTCGGCTGGAGAGATTGTCGCGCAAGGCTATGGAACGGAAGGTTCTGATTATGAAAGCGATTTCTTAAGGAGCTTCAGACAGGCCGGCTTTGATACTCATGCGGCAATGAATTACTGCATGAATGATGAAGATTTCTTCAGGGAAATGCTTACCGATTTTGCAAAGGCGTATGATGAAAAGAAAACAGAGCTTGCATCTTTCTATGACGGAAAAGACTGGAAGGATTATCAGATCAAGGTACATGCCCTAAAAAGCAGTTCCAAGACCATCGGCGCCATGGAGCTTTCCGCTATGGCTTTGGAGCAGGAAATGGCAGCGAAAGAGGATAAGATCGATGTCATAAATAATGGATTTGCTCCTCTGATCGAAGAATATGCCAAGGTTTATCAAGATATCGTCTCAATTATAGATATCTCCGAAGGTGCTGACGACGAAGTGCTTGAATTCCAGCCGGATGACGAAGAAGACGCGCAAGCCGGAACGAAGGACGACGAAGTACTAGAATTCCTTCCGGAGGATGAAGAGGACGAGAAAGCCGGAACGAAGGACGAGGAAGTGCTTGAATTTCTTCCGGAGGATGATGATTAGAATGAAGAAAAAATATCTGACTGCGATAATGCTTGCCTGCTGTATCTGTATCTTCGGATGCGGCAGGCAGAATGATGTTAATAGTTACAAAGATACAATAAATGATCCGATTCAATCCGGGAAAACGGATATTTCTAAGGAGACAACAAGTCCGAAGGAGACAACAAGCCCGGAGGAGACTGCGCAAAAGGAAGATTCGATAAAACCGAAGGAAACTTCACAGCCGAACGATTCGGATGAACCTCAGAAAGGGATCCTGGAAAGAGTCGATGATATTTTGCTGACCGATACGGACGGCAGGAAACGGAATTATGTTTTCAAATACGCAGATGAAGAGTTCTCTGCCATATATACGCCCGATAACTGGAAAATAGTCGATTCTTATAAGATAACCAATGTGGCGGATATGACTATCATATGTCAGGCGCTTCTTAATGAAAATGCGGTGCACGGCGCTGATATGAAGTCGATTAGGACTGCAGACGATATGGCTTTTGAATGGGTACAGCATAATTTTGCTTACACAGTTTTACCTGAAGACCATCCATGGAGAAATAACGCAAAAGATGTGGATCTTAATCCGGAAGATCAGGGTAAGACATTTGCGCAGATGCTGGAATCAAGAATGAGCAGGTAGTGCAGGTCAGTGGGTTACAGGTCAGTGGGTAGTACAACTTAGCCGGGATGTACTTCACTTTTATAGGCGGCAGCAGAATTTCCAACATTTTTTCAGACTGTCATCTCAAAAAGATATTGGGAATCATCTCAAAAAAATCGATATATCATCAAGAAAAGAATTTGGGAATCATCTCAAAAAATCTGGATATCATCTTTAAAAAAAATTTGGTATTCATCTCAAAAGATGTTGACAGGGCAGTCCGGCTATAATATAATGATTAACTGTGACGATATGCGAATGTTTGAACCATAGCCCCGGTAAGAACAGGAGAGTTCGTCTTATATATGAAGGAAGTCTTACTCCAGAGATTTTCCTGCATTTAAATACTCCGTATTTTGGACGGAGCAGCTGCAGATTCTGATCTGCATTTTAATAACAATAAAACAGAATATATAATACTCAAGGAGGTAAATCCATGAATTCTTACATGGCAAGTCCGGAAAAGATTGAAAGAAAATGGTATGTAGTTGATGCTACAGGACATACATTAGGCAGACTTTCTTCAGAGATCGCAAGCATCTTAAGAGGAAAGAATAAGCCGGAGTTCACACCGCATGTTGATACAGGTGATTATGTGATCGTTGTTAATGCTGAGAAAGTTAAAGTTACAGGTAAGAAGCTTGATCAGAAGATTTATTACAATCACTCAGATTATGTTGGTGGAATGAGAGAGACTACATTAAGACAGATGATGGCTACAAAGCCGGAAGAAGTTGTTAAGCTCGCTGTAAAGGGTATGCTTCCAAAGGGACCTCTTGGCAGACAGATGATGACCAAGTTAAATGTATATGCAGGTCCAGAGCATAAGAACCAGGCACAGAAGCCGGAAGTATTAGAGATTAAGGAAAGATACTAGGAAAGGTTGAAAGGAGGAAGCAACATTGGCTACAGCAAAGTATTACGGAACAGGCAGAAGAAAGAGCAGCGTTGCAAGAGTATATCTTGTACCGGGTTCTGGAAAGATAACAGTTAATAAAAGAGAGTTAGATTCATATTTCGGTCTTGAGACACTTAAGCTGATCGTTCGTCAGCCGCTCGTTTTGACACAGACAGCAGATAAGTACGATGTACTTGTTAATGTTATCGGTGGTGGATTTACAGGTCAGGCAGGTGCCATAAGACATGGTATTTCAAGAGCTTTACTTCAGGTAGATAAGGATTTCCGTCCGGCATTAAAGAAGGCAGGATACCTCACAAGAGATCCAAGAATGAAGGAAAGAAAGAAGTACGGATTAAAGGCAGCTCGTCGTGCTCCACAGTTCAGCAAGCGTTAAGCAAGAGATAATCTGTGCGAACTGCGAGCGATGCAAAACAAAGACAAAATATATGCTCCGGAAGAGTTTACTCTTCACGGAGCATTTTTTTGCCTTTTGTTTTATGGCGCGACGTGAGCAAGGCGTGAAGTGCCCGCAAATATCCTCTCTACAACGATCTGTGTCATCTCCTGCACCGACTCGGCATAACCGTTCCTTGCCCACTTCATAAATATGCCGAAAAGCCCATAGGCAAGGTAGGAGCTTTCGTAGGTATCAATGGACTTCCCTATGTCACTATCTGTCATTATGAGCTCATAGGCCGACAAGATTGCTCCATGATGACCCTGTCCGATAATTAGGTCATTCATATTTCGCAGAGAATAACAAAAATCAAAATATCGACTGACACGGTAGCTGTCATTTAACTGGTGCTCCTTAAGCCTGT
>CACZSY010000149.1 GCA_902783965.1 uncultured Lachnospiraceae bacterium | reverse complement strand
TCCTTATCTCGTCGCATGAGAAAAAATCAAAGATCATGACAGACGAGGGATTGTTTTATTCCAAGCATTCGCTTCAAAGCATTGAAGAAATGCTGGATCCTAAGATATTTATACGTATTTCAAGATATGAGATCATGAATCTTACCAAGGTAAAACATTATGATTTTACCTTGACCGGAACATTGAATATAGAATTTGAAAACGGAGCGCAGACCTGGGCGTCGAGACGGTGCATTCCGGTTATCAGAGAGAAATTAAGGGAGGGAGAAAAATGATCATGGGAGTGATAAAACGTATAGTTGCAGGTTTTTTTGCGGGAGCATTTGTCGGAAACACTATTGCTGTTATTTCTTCCGGGATGCTGTCTGGCGGGGAAATAAGGGTAGTATCTGAACAGCTTATGGAAAGATGCGGAAGTGAGATGACGGCGCTGTTTGTCCAGTCCTTTTTCTCGGGACTTATCGGAGCCGCGGGGATAGGCGGCATGCTGTTTTTTGAAATAGAAAGCTGGAGCATGCTTAAAACAGTGCTCATTCATTATTCGCTTATTCAGATAACTTTTATCTTATCGGCTTATTTTCTGTATTGGATCCCGTCGCCGTCGGACGGACTTATCATGGTGGCTTTAATGACGGTTGCCTACTTTGTCATATGGATCATCATGAGCGCGGTTTACAGGGCGCAGGTGGCGGAACTAAATCAGAAGCAGCAGGAGTTGAATCAGAAACAATAGTATGGCACGTACTTTTCGGAGGAATTAGTACGTGTGAGATTGAGATACTTGGAATTCACGCGTACAAGTTGGAAGAAACAGTACGTGTGAGATTGAGATACTTGGAATTCACACGTACAGATTGGAAGAATTAGTACGTGTGAATTTTGACTTTTTAGAATTCACACGTACAGATTGGAAGAAACAGTACGTGTGAATTTTGACTTTTTAGAATTCACACGTACAGATTGGAAGAAACAGTACGTGTGAGATTGAGATACTTGAATTTCACACGTACAGATTGGAAAACGGTGCGTGTGAAAACGGGAAAATGTGAAATGACACGCATATGAGTGATACCCTTCTTTAACTCTTTCATAGTTGACTTTATTATGGTAATATATGTTTAGGTGTTGAGGGGGTGCCCTTGTATTTTTTTGGTCTAAAGATACATGAGTATAACTAGCCGGTTAGTAAAGATTGAATCCGGAACAATTGAAATCCAGAACAATTGAAATCCGGAACAATTGAAATCCGGAACAATTGAAATCCGGAACAATTGAAATCCGGAACAATTGAAAGTCTGAAAACGTATAAAGAACCGGAAGAATGAATATGTCGGAGAAAAATAAAAATGTTTGATTATTCTAAAGAACTGGAACAATATATAGCGCTGCATTATATAGAACCGGAAAAAACGGAACCGGCTGATAATGGTGCGTGTCAAAGGCTTTTTGCGTCGGTTGAGAAGAGTTCCGTATCAGGGGAGTCTGCTCCGAAAGCTTTTATGGCTGCAATGGGGCAGGCTATAGCGGCACCTTTTAAGCACTTGGGCGTAGAAAGAAAAAAATCGGCTTATGCCGGTCGAAGACCTGTGCGGGATTCGGAACAGATATCTTTAGAAGAAGCGGAGAGTACAACTGTGCGGGATCCGGAACAGATATCTTTAGAAGAAGCGGAGAGTACAACTGTGCGGGATCCGGAACGGATGTCTTTAGAAGAAGCGGAGAGTACAACTGTGCGGGATCCGGAACGGATGTCTTTAGAAGAAGCAGATAGTACAATTCTGTATGAGCCGGAACAGATTCCTTTAGAAGTGACGAAGACTGCGATATCAGAGAAGTATGAACCGGAAGAGCGGGATATTAGTGCGGCTGTGCATGAAAAGCCTGCGAAATTTAAAAAAGAGACAAAAGCAAGAAGTCTTGAAGATGTGGTTCGGAATCTCGACAAATCTTTCATGGAGCTGGTATTCTCATTTGCCGACATGAAAGGCATGAGCGATGTCGAAGTGCAGAAGAAAGCCAATATCGACAGAAAAGCTTTTTCCAAGCTGAAATGCGGAACTACGAAAAATCCGAGCAAGCCGACGGCACTCGCACTTGCGATCGCGCTTGAACTGAATCTGGACGAGACAAAAGACCTGCTGTCGAGAGCGGGACTTGCACTTTCTCCGTGCAGCAGGCAGGATGTCATCGTACAGTTTTTTATTGAGAAAGAAGCATATGATATATTTGTGATAAATGAGGCGCTTTACGCGCATGGGGAACCTACTCTTTAGTGGGAGGACGGATCAAAGCTTCTTTAACCTTATTCCGTCTTCCCCGATCACAATAATCTGATCTTTATAGAGCCTTCCTATCGCTCTTTTAAAAGCATTCTTTCCGAATCCGAATTCCTTTACTATATCTTCTGGCGCTGATTTGTCGTGGTAAGGAAGGAAGCCGCCGCCTGCCTTAAGTTTTTTAAGGATCAGTTCTTTATCGGCATCCATCTGGATATAGGCGTCTTCTCTTATAGCAAGGCTTGTCTTGCCGTCCTCCCTGATCTTTTGAACTTTACAGGTTATTTCGCAAGGGATCGTCTCAGGCTTTTGGATAGGAAGCAGTCCGAGATAATTGTTGTCTATCGCAACGAAAGCTCCGAGCTTCGGGTTGTAGTCAAAGATGGTTCCGCTGACGGTATCGCCCGCTTTTACAGGAGGGTTGAGCGCAAGTCTGTCATAGACCCTGGCAGTCGCGCAGAGTCTTTCGCTCTTGTCAAGGTAGAGACCGGCAAATACTTTATCGCCGGCTTTAAGTTCCCTTTTCATTTCTTTGTATGGCATAAAAAGGTCTTTCGGAAGCCCCCAGTCAAGAAAGGCTCCGATCTCTGTTACTTCTTTTACGGTGAGCACAGCGAATCTTCCGAGTGTTATATAAGGCTTGAGCGTTGTGGCAACAGGTCGCTGGCCGGAGTCCCTGTAGACAAAAACTTCAACGAGCGAGCCCGGAAGCATCGAGTCTGTTACCTGGTTCCTTGGGAGAAGAACCCTGCTTCCTTCATCGTTATCCATTGATTCGAGATAGATACCGTGTTCCGTGTGTCTGCCGCAGCAAAGTGTCTGATTAATTCCAAGCTTGATCATAAAGAGCCTCCTTTTGAGTTTCCTGTTGCGCCGTCCGCCGTGTTTCCCGTCATATTGTTTGAAAGAGCGTCCGCCGTGCTGCCCGTCATATTGTCTGAAAGAGCGTCCGCCGTGTTGCCCGTTGATTTTCCGGTCATAACCTGTCTGATAACCTCTATAAGCTCGTCGTCTTTTTCCGGCGTCATAAAGCAGAACCTGAAGTAGTGATTGTCAAGAAAATAAAAGGTCGAGCAGTCTCTTATCATAAGACCTTTTCTGATGGCGGTCTCAAACATGTCTTCGGAAGTGATATCGTCCTTAAGTATCTTTACGAGTACGAAGTTGGCGCCCGGTTCGTAGTAACGGATGCCCGGGATCTGTGAAAGGAGTCCGGTGACTCTTTTTCTTTCCGAATCGATAAGGCGGTAAGTCTCGTCGATATATTCTTTATCCCGAAACATGATCTCGCCCGCTATGCTTGCAAGGGTGTTTATCGTCCATGGGTTTTTCTTTTTCTCTATTTCCTTGATGAGATCCGGATTGCCGCAGACCGCATAACCGAGGCGCAGCCCCGGAGCCGCGAAATATTTTGAAACGCCGCGCAGGATAACCAGATTGTTGTAATAGGTCGTGAGCGGCACGCAGGTTATCTTTCTGTAGTCCTTCGCGAATTCTATATAAGTCTCGTCGATCATAAGGAATATATCCTTCTGCTTGCAGATGTCAAGGAGCTTTCTTACGGATTTTCTCGGGACGATGGTCGAGGTAGGATTATTAGGGTTGCACATTACAAGAAAATCCACGTCTTCCGTAAGATATTTTGCAAGGTCTGCTATATCGAGACCGAAACCGTCCTCTTCTTTGAGAGGATAGTAGCGGCAGCTGCCCTGACCCAGGTTGATCTCTCTTTCGTATTCGGAATAGGTAGGACCTATTATAATGGCTTTCTTTGGAGCCTTTATCTTGATCATAAGGGAAATGAGTTCGGTAGAACCGTTTCCGACTATGATATTATTGATGTCCGTCTCTGTATATCTTGCGATCTCTGACCTTAAAGCGGTATATTCCCTGTCCGGATATGTACTGATGGCGTCTATGTGGGAAGCTATCGTATTCCTTAAAAGGGGAGAAATACCCAGCGGGTTAACGTTGGCGGAAAAGCTGGTGATGTCTGAGGCTTTGATCCCGTAGGTCTTTTCAATGAGTTCGAGATCGCTCCCGTGAAAATGATCTTTGTGTTTTAACATATTGTCCTCCATAGTCAAAAAAATGAGAAAACTGTCTGCGCAGCAGACAATAAAGCACGTAGTGCGGAGTTTTCGAATGTTTTTGATGGTCTGTGAATAGTAACTTATAATCAATAACGAATAATAAGGTTCTTATTGATAAATACAAGGTTAAAGTGCTATAATATTATAGCCGATTTTTTGCGGCTAATCAATACGGAAGAAAGTGGAACGTTTTGAAGGATAAGATTAATAAATTTGCAAAAGGACAATTTGAATATACCTCCACAGAAGTGATGCTTTCTGATGATATGATAAAAGCGTCCGTATTTGCCGGATGTGTTTATGAGGGCAGTTTTATCATCAGCGCGAGCAACGGCGGCATCATCAAAGCTCTGGTGTATCCGGACAGGGAAGAACTCAGCTTTGACAAGGATTTTTATGTCGGTATCAAGAATAAAGTTAAATATAAGATAGATGCTTCCCAGAGCAGCGCGGGCGAGATGCTTTCGGGAAAGATCCGTATTGTGAGCAGCTGTGCCGAGGTCGAGCTTCCTTACAGTTTTAAAGTGGAAAAGCAGTATCTTAAAGCTGAAGACGGCACGGTCATCAGGGATCTTTATGAATTTGCGGAGTATGCGAAGAATGATTACAGCGCGGCCGTAAGGCTATTTGCCGCAAAGGAATTTGAACAGACATTTCTCGGAAAAGATCTGAAACAGCAGCTTTTGTATTCAACACTTCTTGCGGGCAGCAATAAGGAACTTGCGCTTGAGGAATTTCTTGTGGCTCTGCGTAAAAAGAGTCCGGTCGGGATAAGCGTTGACAAGAAACAGGTCAGCTTTCAGGTCGAGCAGGAAGATTTCAAAGACAGTGTGGTGCTTACAAGGGATAACTGGGGTTATGTCCGTTATACCGTAAGATCGGACAGTCCGGTGCTTGTGCCTGACAGGGAAAGGATAACCAACGAGGATTTTGCCGGCAACAGATTCGTGCTTGATTATTATGTGAAAGCCGATCAGGTCAGGAACGGCAAAAGCAACGCGAACATTTATATAGAAAATGTCAGCACTTCGATAAAGATAACGGTCAACCTTAACAGGGCAAAGAAATCCGCCGACCTGTCTTCAAACAGGCTCAAGGCCTTCATGGTTCATTTCATGAAGAATTATATTGACTTTAGAACGGGCAGGATGGATCTTGACAAGTATGTGTCGGACAGCGAGGTCATCGTTTCCAATATGTGCATACTCACCAAGTCGGGAGAAGGCGATCTTTTAAAGATACATCTTATGATAATCTCCGGAAGATTCGCCAAAGCAAGGGAGCTTCTGAAAAGCTTTGACGCATCGATTGACAGCATGCAGGGCAAGGATAAGAATTTCTGTCAGGCGGCGAGCCTTTATCTTCACGCAATGATAGACAGGGATATGGAAAGTGTTGAAAATGCGGCCATAACCATAAGACAGTACTATGAGATGGATAAGACCGACCATAGACTTCTCTGGTTCCTGCTTTATCTTGACAAGAGATATGACCGCAATCCGGCGCTCAGGTTCCGCGATATCAAGACCGCGTTTGAATACGGGGCAAACAGTCCGGCGCTTTATTACGAGGCCTGTGTGGCACTCAATCAGGATCATACCATATTGAAAGAGCTTGGCAGTTTTGAGATCAATATCATCAACTGGGGCATCAGGAACGCTATTGTCCAGCCGCCGGTGCTGGAGAATTTCGTACTGCTCGCGCTCAGGGCGAAGAATTATAATCCGCTCATCATCAGGTCTCTTAAGTCAGTATATGAGAAGAATGCCAGACAGGATGTGCTATGCGCGATCTGCACCCAGCTCATAAAGGGACAGAAGACCGGAAAGAAATACTTTGAGTGGTATAAGAGAGGCGTTGAAGAGAAGCTTAAGATAACACAGCTTCATGAATATTTCATGTATTCCTATGATGAGAATTCAAGGGAACCTCTGCCTGCTTCACTGCTGTTATATTTTTCATACAACAGCGGCCTTTCAGATATGAAGAAAGCTTTCCTTTATGCCACCATCATAAAGAACAGGCAGTCTAACCATTCAACATATAAGAATTACCGCAAGCTTATCTACAGCTTCGGAAGGAAACAGCTTTCCATGAGAGCCATCAACGAGAACCTTAAAGTGATCTATGAGGATATGCTCGCGAATGAGAAGATGGATGAAGAGATAGCGACCAACCTTCCGTATGTAATGTTCAGAAATGATATCTGCTGCTATAATTCCAATTTCAAGGGACTGATAGCGGTAAGCAGAATGCTTGATAAAGAGTTTTATACTCCTTTCATAGACGGAAAGACGCAGATCAATATCTTTGAAAAAGAGATCGAGCTTTTCCTTGTCGACAAGGAGGACAACCGGTATGCAAGAGATAACTTCTTTACGGTAAAGAAGCTTCTCGATCCGGAGAATTATATAGATAAATGTGTTGCCATGAATCCTGGTGACTACATGTGTACGGTCTATATGGCGGACCGTGGTGAAGGATTAAGGGTGTCTGAGGGCGCGGACAATATTGATTCAATTAAGAGAGTCCTCGGAGTCGAAGACCTTCGCGATGATTTCAGGAGAAGGTGTCTGTACAGCCTGATCCAGTACAGCTATGACAAGAGACAGACGGACATCCTCGATGCCTGTCTGAATGAGATAACATTTGAAAAAATGAGCAGGCGTGAGAGAAGCTATATCATGGAATATCTCATAATCAGGGGATTCAATGAGAAAGCGCTTTTTGCGGTCAGAACCTACGGCGTAAGCGTTGTGCCGGTCAAGCAGCTTTTCCGGCTTGCGGATACGGTGATCGGGACAGAGTCCGATAACGAAAGTAATAAGAAGACCATTCTTTTCCTATGTGAATACGCGTTCAAACATGAGCTGTATAATGAAAGAACGCTTGCGTATCTCTGCGCGGGATGCAATACCGGAACCAAGGATATGCTGCTCATATTCAAAGCCGCAAGGGAGATAGGACTTGACACAAAGGAGCTCGAAGAAAGGCTTCTCGCCCAGATACTTTTTGCCGAGAGCTATTCAATGGACGCAGCGGTTGTCTTTGCTTCTTATTATGAACACGGCGGAGACAAGCTGATAATAAGGGCTTTCCTTAAATACAACGCGTACAAGTATCTTGTCAAGGACAGAGTGATTCAGCCTCTCATCTTTGATATCATGAAAAGGGAAGCAGTGACAGATAAGAACGATCTTATGATCCTTGCGCTCCTTAAATACATGAGCACGCTGCAGGTACTTAATAAAAATGATCTGACATTTGCCGACCATTATATCAATCATTTTACCTCCAAGGGACTGATACTTCCGTTCTTTAAGGATTTCGCCGGAAAGCTCAACCTTCCGGAATACATAGCGGACAAATTCTTTGTTGAATATAAGGCGGATCCGGCGCTCAATGTTGAGATCAATTATCTTATCGATACCAACAATTCGCAGGAGAGCTTCATCAATGAGCCTATGAAAAATGTCTTTATGGGCATCAGGGTAAAGGAATTTATGATCTTCTACGGGGAAAGACTGCAGTATTACATAAGTGAGAAAGGTCTTCTCGACGATAAGATAACAGAGAGTTTTAATGTCAGCATAGATGAGAAAATGGATGATGACAGCACCAGATACGGTAAGATCAACCTCTGCCTGATGAGCAGGGAGATGAAGGATGAGAAGACTATGCTGGAGGTTATGAGAAACATGGCAAGATGCGATTATATGGCGGACAAACTGTTTCAACCTCTTTAAGACAAGCAAGTAATTTAGATACAAGGATGTGATAAATGTGGAAGCCGGGCAGACACTGCTTGTGGGAATGGATCTGTGCAGGGACTTTTCCCAGATCAGCTGCTACAACAATAACATATTCGAACCCGTTAATCTCATAACGGATATGATCAACGACAGTGAGATGATATCCATGAAGATGGCGGTCAACGTGAATACCGGAGAATGGTTCTTCGGAGAGGAAGCCGTTGACAACGCCGCGTTTTTCGAAGAAGTGGGTATGGTGGAAGACCTTTTTGACAGGGCGGTAAGCAGCAAGCCTGTGGAGGTTCTGGGCGTTAAGATCAAGACTGTCGATATTTTTGAAAAATTTTTCAGAAAATATCTCTCGCAGCTTAAAAGATACAACCCGAATGCTACCATCAAGAAGCTCGTAATAACTGTTGAAGATACCAATATCAATCTGGTCAGCACCATTTTTGAGGCGCTGCTCCGATTGGGACTTAACCGGGACAGGGTTTCGGTCATCGACCATTCGCAAAGCTATGTATATTATGCCTTGAGCCAGAAGAAAGAGCTTTGGATGAATGACGTTGCCCTGTTTGATTTCGGAAGCGACGGTCTTAAATATTATCAGATAAGCGTGGACAGGAAACACAGACCGATAACGGTTTCGGTGGGCATGACGGATTACACGCAGAGGCTTAATCTGGATCTTTTCAAAACGGTCTATGTGGAACAGTTAAGATATATCTTCGAGACCATAGCCAGAGAGTGTCTTTACAAACAGATCGTCTCAACCATCTATGTCACGGGAAAAGGATTTGAGAAGTCATGGGCCGACAGCGTTATTAAGGAACTGTGTGTCGGGAGAAGAGCGTTCAAGGGACAGAACCTGTTTTGCTGGGGAGCCTGCTATGCGGCAAGGTCGCTTGCGGGAGAGACGGATCATTTCAATGATTTCCTGTTCCTGAGCAAGGACGTTGTCAAGGGAACCGTTCAGGTCAGCGCCTGCACTCAGGCAAAGTACGGACCTGTAAGCCTTATTAATGCGGGCGAGCTCTGGTATGAATCCGACAACAGCCTTGATTTCATCCTTGATGATTCGAATGAGATAGAGATAATAGTCAAGAATGAGTTTAAGAACACGAGAGCGAATTATATAATAGTTCTTGAAGGCTTAAAGAAAAGACCTAACAAAGCGACGAGGCTGAGGCTTCGCGCAAGGTATATAGATAATGACAGCTGTGTCGTTACAGTGAAGGATTTGGGATTCGGAGAGTTCTTCGCCGGAACGGACAGAGTGTGGGAGAAAGTAATAAATATCAGCTCAATCTAGCTGAGCGGAAAGGAAAGAAACTTGGATTGTCTTATCGCATGCAGCGGCAGGATCGCGAAGACGCCTTATCATATCGAACTGACCGGCTGCAATATATATACAATTGAAGAGCTTTGCTATTATATCTACAATAATATTTATACGATCAATCCGTCATTTTTTAACACTAAGCTGGCTGCCTGGATCAGGACGGAGCTTGGTCTTGATGTGCTTGCGGATAAGATCGAAAAACTTATCACGGACGGAAACGATCTTAAGGATATAATCGTGACAGTTATGTGCGGCTGCGATTATTACAATGAAGAAGAGATCAGATACATCGCCGGCATTATTGATGAGATCGAGGGCTTGAGCGAAGCCATGAGAGCAAAGATGAAGGCGGATAATTATCTTAATTACCGGTTCTATTCCCTCGCCGCCAGAGAGTATGAAGCTATCCTCAATTCCGGACTGAGCGAAACTCTGACCAATGAGGAATACGGAAACATACTCCATAATATCGGTATAGTGAGACTTCATATATCAAGTTTTTCGCATGCCGCGCAGAGTTTTAAGGAGGCTTATATAAGAAATAACAACAGGGAATCTTTAAGGTCGTATCTGCTGGCGCTGAAAATGGACAGCGATGAATCAACCTTTATGAGCGAGACCGTCAACTATGCACTGCCGGAAGATGAAGCAAAGCAGATAGCGCAGGAATATGCGGCAGTTTATGAGAATTCTAAGATGAGCGAGCAGTATCTTAATGTGCTTCGCATCGAAAAGCTTAAGGATACCGGAAAGCTTTCCGAGTACAGGGAGAGCGTAAACAGATATCTGGACCGTTTGAAAAAGGACTATTCGGAGAAAAGGGCGATAGAGATGTGATCGGCGGATCCCGGATATTTTGAGGATTTCGAAAGCACCAGGTGCTGAGGGATCTGTTATCAATTATTTTATATAGCAAGGAGAAAGATCTAAAAATGGAAAAAGAGCTTGAGAAAAATTATGACCCGTCGCAGATAGAGGACAAACTCTATAAAAGATGGATGGAGAAGGGATACTTTCATGCAGAGGTAAATGAAGACAAAAAACCGTTTACCATCGTCATGCCGCCTCCAAATATCACAGGACAGCTGCATATGGGACATGCTCTTGATAATACGCTTCAGGATATACTTATAAGATTTAAGAGAATGCAGGGCTATGAAGCCTTATGGCTTCCGGGAACCGACCATGCATCGATCGCTACAGAGGCTAAGATCGTAGCCGCAATGCAGGAGGAAGGACTTACCAAGGAAGATCTCGGAAGAGAAAAATTCCTTGAGAGAGCATGGCAGTGGAAGAGACAGTACGGCGGAAAGATCGTTTCGCAGCTGAAAAGGATAGTCTCTTCGTG
>CACZSY010000148.1 GCA_902783965.1 uncultured Lachnospiraceae bacterium | reverse complement strand
GGCGCTTTACCAATCTTATCTTGACTGCGAATCAGATTGTGAACTGCCGTGTCCGATAGATTCCGACCAGCTTCACGTTCTCATGGTATATCTTAATTATGAATGTCCGGAGCTCGTGATGTATTCGTCTGATGACTATACTTTTTACTATTTAGACAGTACAAAGACTTTAATAAAATCTATAGAGCTTCCTATACTCTGCGATAAGGCAACCGCGGAAAATTACCTGGCTGCAGTCAATGCAAAGATAGATACTCTTTTACAAAAAACCGAAGGAATGACAGACTATCAGAAAGAGCTTTATTTCTATGAGTATCTTATCAATAATAATTCATATGTTCTTGACAGCCGGAATTGCGCAAGTCCATATGGTGTTCTTATTGAAGGAAAGGGACGTTGCGAAGGCATTGCCAAGACAATGAAATTATGCATGGAAAGATGCGGGATAGATTGTGTATGCATCCGCGGATTAAAGAGTGGTATAGCATTCGGAGCTCATGTGTGGAACAGCGTTAAGATTAACGGAAAGTATTATGATATTGATGTTACAATGGATGATATAGATAAGAACAGCGACGGTACGATCGGTCAGTTTCCTGTTCCATACGGACTTGTCAATGTATCATCTACATTTGAAAGAAGCAGATATGAGATAGACGCCGCCAATTTAAGATACGGAATACCGGGGACGGATTCCATGGAGATGTCTTATCATTATCTGAACGGAACGCAGGTCGAAAACAGCACTGAAGGAATTGAACTGTTACAGAAACAACTGGATGACATCTATGCTTCGGAAGAAAAAAGCGGGGTGGCCATGGTTCAGATAATCGATAGCAGCGAGTCTGAAAAGACTAAAGAGAATATCGAGAGCGTGATAAAAAAATGGTTGAAAAACAACCGCGTTAATACTTATAATTATCAATGGTATTATTATTCGGACGGCGACGTGGTGCTTATTGAGATTTCGTTCTGATTCAAATATCATTTATGAAAAGAAACTACTCTGTAATAATTACAGAGTAGTTTTTCTTTCAATGCTTAATAATTGCTTGTATAAGAATTTTGTCTGTGGTAGAATGATAATTAATTATGGGTAAAATTCATTGAAAGGCGGAACCTGCGATGGAAACGATGGAAATAGAAGAAAAACGAATAAATGTTGAAGCTGTCATCAATGATGATATCAATTACGCACTCTGGCAGAACCGTGTGCCGGTAGTGAGATACATAAATATTACCAATATTGATACAGAGGATATCTCGGATATTGTTCTTTCCATGAAATTTGAACCTGAGATAGCGAAAGAATATGAGTACAGGATCGATACTATACCGGCAGGAACCACGCTCAATATCTCACCTGTTGAGACTGTCCTTTCACCTGAGTATCTTTACACGCTGAATGAAAAGACGGGAGCTTATATACATCTTGAGATAAGGTCTGCGGAGGGCGTGCTTTACGCCTATGACAAGCAGCTCAGCATACTTGCCTTTAACGAATGGTCGGGTACGGGATTTATGCCGGAGACCCTGGCTTCCTTTGTTGTGCCTAACTGCGAACAGATAAAGCAGGTTCTTGACAGAAGCGCGCAGATATTGAGAGGTTTTGGCAAGGATGGAGATCTAGCGGGTTATCAGACCAATAATCCGAATAATGTTAGACTCTATATGGCTGCCGTTTTTGAAGCCATCAGGGAATATAAGATAAATTATATAACAAGCGCCGCGAGCTTTGAGCAGAGAGGTCAGAAGATAAGACTTACGGACAGTGTTCTTGTTGACAGACAGGCCAACTGTCTTGATCTTACGCTGGCTTATTGTTCGTGCCTTGAAGCCTGCGGACTTAATCCTTTCGTAGTGCTTGTCAAAGGGCATGCTTTTGCCGGCTGCTGGCTTGAAAATTCACGTTTTCCGGAAGTGGTCAACTATGACCAGAGCAGCATAAGCAAGCGTTTTGCCAAGGGAATAAATGAAGTGGCGGTCGTTGAATGTACGCTGATGACAGAGGGCGGAAGCGATTTCGATACTGCCTGCAGAAAAGCTGAGCAGACCTTTGATAATCCCGACCAGTTCGACCTTTCGATAGATATTAAGAGAGCAAGGCTTTGCAAGGTGCTTCCGCTTCCTATGAGAACCATTGTAGACGGAAAATATGTTCTCGCTAAAGCTCCTGAGAAAGAAGATATTTTAACCCTGACCGAATCGGACGATATAGAAAAGATAGTATTTGTTGACGGCGAACCGGTCAAACTCAGCAAAGAGAAGCTGTGGGAAAGAAAGCTTCTTGATCTGGGACTTCGTAATCCGTTAGTCAATTTCAGACCGAATATGTCCAATATCCAGCTTATGATATCGGATCTTAGGGTGCTGGAAGACGCCGTTTCTTCGGGAAAGACTTTCAAGATCCTTCCAAAGCCTGAGGAATTTAAAGCAACCATAACCGAGAATAAGATGTATGATATCAACGCCTGCCGTGAAGAGATAGGCAGCCTTATGAATTCGGAATTTGAAAGCCAGAGTATTCGAAGTTTTGTAACGGAGACTGAGCTTGCCAATTCTTTAAAGAAGATAAAAAGACAATCCGTTCTTTCTATGGAAGAAGGAGGAACGAATACTCTTTATCTTGCGCTCGGTTTCTTAAGGTGGTATGAATCCGATATAAGCGAGAAGGTAAGATACGCCCCGCTCGTTATGATACCGGTCAATATAGTCAAGAAACTTTCCCACAATTATTATGAGATCTCGTTAAGAGATGAAGACGCGCAGTTTAATATCACTCTGCTTGAACTTTTAAAGCAGGATTTCAGTATCAATATCGGAGGTCTGGATCCGCTTCCGCTCGATGAGAGCGGTCTTGATATAGACAGGATATTCGGTATAGTAAGACATGCCGTTATGGGAAAGAAGAGATGGGATGTAGCAGAGCTTTCCTTCCTGGGAATATTCTCATTTTCAAGCTTTATCATGTGGAACGATCTGCATAATAAAAGCGATGAATTAAAGAAGAATAAAGTAGTCAACAGTCTTATAGAGGGCGTTAATCTGGTTGAAGATGTCGGCGAGGTCAAAGGTCTTGATATTGATGAAAATGTTAAACCGTCGGATCTTGGTATTGCAACTAGCGTTGACTCCTCACAGCTTAAGGCTGTCATTGCTGCCGGAAAAGGTCAGAGCTACGTATTGTTCGGACCTCCGGGAACAGGTAAGTCACAGACCATAACCAATATTATAACCAATGCTCTGTATCAGGGTAAATCGGTGCTTTTCGTCGCGGAGAAGATGGCGGCGCTCAACGTCGTAAAATCAAGGCTTGAAAGAATAGGACTCGGACCTTTCTCTCTTGAACTTCATTCCAACAAGGCGCAGAAGAGAAATGTTCTTGACCAGTTCGCAAAGACCCTGGAGGTCGGACATATCAAAGAACCTGACAGCTATAAAGCAAAGGCTGATGAATTATATAAGCAAAGATGCGAACTCAATTCAATCGTTGAAAAGCTCCATAAACCTTTAAACTGCGGTTATTCGCTCTATGAGCTTATAGAAGGCTATGAAAGCGGCAACGCTTATAAAGACAGGTTCGCGTTTTCAAGGGATTTTGTTAAAGATCTGGATAAGGCGGGCTATGACGGGATTTTTGAAGCCATAGACAATATGTGCACTTCGTATGAAGCGCTTTCGGGAAAAGCGGCTGCTTTTTATCCTTTCACAGATGAGAATTATTCGGTTGAATTAAGAGACGAGATTGAAGCCGCAAGTAAAGAGCTTCTTGAAAAAGCCCGCACATTTGATGAAACCTTCAGGAAGACCTCAGCTGATTTCAAACTGATCAACGGAAGAACAAGACAGGCTGCCGACCTTATATATGCCATACTTTGCGCCGATAAGGAAGACGGAACGGTTCTTCGCGGAATACTTGAAGCTGCAGACTTTAATTCACTTAAGCCTTCCTGTGATAAGCTTATGGCGTCGTTAAGAGGATATGGTGCTATTAAAGCCGAATTAATGAACAACTTCACCGGCGCGATACTTGGAATTAACCCGTATGAATTGAAGACTTCCTATGAGGAGGCTCAGGCGTCGTTTGTCCTTGTAAGAAATAAGAAATTGAGCAAGGTTGCTATTAGCGTTAACGCGTATTCCAAGGGAAATGTAACTGTAAGCAAGGATAATGTGAAGCTTTTCATAGATAAGCTCATAGAGCTTAAGCAGAAAGAAGAAGAGATAGCCGCGATACCTCAGACGACCACTAATCTCTTTACCGAAGTATACGGCGGAAAGGATTCGGATCTTGCTCTGGTAAATGCCGCATATGAGAAGAGCCTTAAGCTTCGCGAAGCCGTAAGCGGTTACAGGAAGCTGTGTCCGGGATATACATATACGGAAAAGATACAGGCGCCTGAATATGAACAGGCTTATACTGAATTTGACGGTATACTTCGAAGATTTATTGAAAACTTCAAGATAAGACTTGATAAATACTATGAAAAAGATGATTTTGCCGTATGCATTCTGAATGCCTGCGAAAAATGGCTTGAAAATATCGTATTTCTTCGTGATTACTGTGTGTTTATTGCAAGCTGCAACAAGCTCAACGGTCTGGGACTTAACATGGTTACCTCTGCTCTGCTTTCTGAAAGCATCAAGGCTTCCCAGATCGCTCCCGCAGTCAGATCGGGTCTTAATTACAGGCTCATCGCGCTGGGAATTGAAAGCGAACCTGAGCTTAAAGGATTTACCGGCAGCAGCTTGAATGAAAAGATAAAGGGCTACAAAGTACTTACCGCTGAATTTGAACGCCTTACTATCAATGAGCTCGTTGCAAAGCTTTCGGCCAACATTCCTGTAAGCGGAACCAAGGCGAGTCAGAGTTCGGAACTCGGTATACTTCAGAAAGCTATCAAGAGCGGCGGAAGGATGATGTCTATCCGAATGCTGTTTGAAAAGATACCTTCGCTCATCAGAAAGATGTATCCTTGCATGCTCATGAGCCCGATGTCGGTTGCCCAGTATATTGATCCGTCGAATGATATGTTCGATCTTGTAGTATTTGATGAGGCTTCGCAGCTTCCTACAAGCGAAGCGGTCGGAGCGATAAGCAGAGGAAAGAGTGTGGTCGTAGTAGGAGATCCTAACCAGCTTCCGCCGACAAGTTTCTTCGCTTCAAATCAGATCAATGAAGATGATTATGATATAGAAGATATGGAGAGCGTTCTTGACGACTGCCTTGCAATAGGTCTTCCGTCATGGCATCTGCTGTGGCATTACAGGTCAAGACATGAAAGTCTTATCGCTTACAGCAACGCGAGATATTATGACAATAAGCTCCTTACCTTCCCTTCACCTAATGACATGACTTCCAAAGTCAATTATGTATATGTTGAAGGAACCTATGAAAAGGGCGGCAAGAGAACAAATATGGCAGAGGCAAAAGCTGTCGCCGCGGACATTATCGGAAGACTTAAGGATCCTGAAAAGTGCAGCGAGAGCATTGGTGTTGTTACGTTCAGCGTTGCTCAGCAGGGTCTTATTGAAGATGTCCTTACCGAAGAATTTGAAAAAGACCATGCAGCAGCCGAGGCCGCTTCCAGGCTTGAAGAACCAATATTTATCAAGAACCTTGAAAATGTACAGGGTGATGAAAGAGACGTTATTCTTTTCTCGATCGGTTACGGTCCGGACAAGAACGGAAAGCTTTCGATGAATTTCGGTCCTCTTAATAATGACGGAGGTCACAGGAGACTTAATGTTGCCATAAGCAGATCCCGTAAGGAGATGGTTGTATATACAAGTATCAAGCCATCTATGATAGATCTTTCGAAGACCGGTTCAAAAGGCGTCGAAGGTCTTAAGGGCTTCCTTGAATACGCGATGTCGGGAAGAAGCGCCCTTCCTATCAACAGCAGGGACGTATTTACAGCTAAGGACAGTCTTGTTGACGATATCTGCAGAGCTATTGAACAGAGAGGTTATAAGACCAACGCCCATATCGGAAGCTCGAGATTCAGAGTCGATATCGGTATTGTTGATCCTCAGAATGAAGAAGACTATATACTCGGTCTTCTCTGTGACGGTCCTTCTTATAAGAACGGCAATACTTCAAGAGACAGAAATATCCTTCAGCCGGACGTATTGAGAGGTCTCGGATGGAACGTAATGCGCATATGGTCGCTTGACTGGTTCGACAGCAGGGAAAGAGTCCTTAATGAGATCGAAGATACGATAAAAAGACTTGACGACAAAGAAAACGAACCGTCAAAGGAAGAAGTAAAATATGAGAGCAAGTCGATAAGCATAGCCGATTTTGAAAAAGAGGAAGAGATACCTTTAGACAGCAGAGCAATACCGGGAAGCACTGTTTATAAACAGTACAAGCCTGCCAAGACATTCAATCAGAATGTATTTGCAGGCGCGCTTGAAGATCCTAACGGCGCGGGAGTATTTGTCTTAAAGATATATAAAGAAATAGTTAAGTGCGAGGCGCCTGTGTGTACGGACAATGCATATAAGAGAATGCTGGAAGCTTTTGGAATTGATAAATCCCAGAAAAAATACAGGGATATATTCGACAGCATTGATAAAAAGGCAGGTCTTATGCATACTGTCAACGATGATATCACATTTATCTGGGGCGAAGGCATGATACCTAGAGAAT
>CACZSY010000147.1 GCA_902783965.1 uncultured Lachnospiraceae bacterium | reverse complement strand
TAAAGAGCATCATGGGTAAGAAAGATGATATAGAGACACAGATCTTTGACGAGATCGATACGGGAATAAGCGGCAGGACTGCCCAGCTTGTCGCGCAGAAATTAAGCCTTATCGCGGGAGACAGACAGGTCATCTGCATTACACATCTTCCACAGATAGCTTCAATGGCGGATACACATTTTCTCATTGAAAAGAAAGTGGAGGACGGCAGTACGGACACGGTCATAAGAGAACTTGACGCGGAAGAGAGCATCAGGGAACTTTCAAGGATGACGGCGGGAGCAAGGATAACCGATTCAGTGCTTGATAACGCCAGAGAGATGAAGAAGATGGCGGACGAACTTAAGTTTAGACTGCGCAGCGGTCAGAACTGATCAAAGCGTCCGGCGGCAATTATAAAAAATTAAAGATTTTTATATCGACAGGTATAAATCCCCTTGTTTTCGTGCAGATTAATACTATCACGATCAAGGGGATTATTTTTATGATTAGAGTCAGAAAGAGCCGCAGGAGCAGAATGTTTCTTGTGGCGGCGATGATGTTGGACATGCTTTTGATAGCATTTCTTACAATGGATTATGTCAACAGGACGGTACCCGACAGACTGACGTTATTTGCCGGAAGCGATGAATGCTTTGAATTCCGTCTGCCGGCGGTTGTGGAACCTGAGACGGACAGGGAAGAAGTGGTACAGACCATTTCGGGAATGTCAAAAAGCAATGGCGGGGGAGACGTAAAACTGATGCCGGGGACAATGCCTGGAAAATGCAGGGCAAGCGTAAAACTGTTCGGGATAATAACCGTTAAACATATCGAAGTAAACGTTATCGAGGAAGAAAAGGTGATGCCGTGCGCACTTCCGGTCGGTATATATCTTGAGACTGACGGACTGCTCGTACTCGGTACGGCGCATGTTGAAAATGAGAACGGTATCAAATACGAACCCGCAAAGAATATCATCCGTGAAGATGATTATATTATGTGCGTCAACGGAGAGCCGGTGGTTACAAAACAGCAGATGATAGACATTATCCAGGACAGCGACAGCGAGTATGTTCTGCTGAAACTAAGGAGAAATAATGAGCTGATCAATGTAAGGGTTAAAAGAGTACGCGACAGCAGCGGGGTATGGCATATAGGAGCGTTTGTAAGAAACGACATGCAGGGGCTCGGCACCATGACCTATGTTAAAGAAAACGGAAGCTTCGCGGCTCTCGGACACGGCGTTAACGACGTTGATACCAACGCGCTCATGGATATAGGGCAGGGAAGCATCTACACTTCAACGCTTACAGACATAATAAAGGGAAAAAGAGGCGTTCCGGGACAGATAGTCGGAAGCGTTAATTACGGAAAAGATGAAAGGCTCGGGGAGATAGAGAGCAACAGGAATAACGGTATCTACGGAAGCCTTAGTCCTGACGGCTACAACAGGATAATCAACGGGGAAATACTGAAGAACAACAGTAAATATGCCGGAAGATTCCTTAAAGTCGGACTTAAACAAAACATCAAGACCGGAAAAGCATATATCATAAGCTGTATCGATCATACTTTGAGGGATTACAGCATAGATATAGAAGAGGTGAATATAAACGACGATGGAAATAAAGGACTTGTTATACGCGTTACGGACGACAGGCTCTTAGAACTGTCCGGAGGAATAATAAGGGGCTTAAGCGGAAGTCCTATAATCCAGAACGGAAAGATGATCGGAGCAGTGACACATGTAATGGTAAACGATCCTCAGAGAGGGTACGGGATCACGATCGAAAACATGCTCGGATAATGTCAGAGACACTCCCGGATCAAAGATAAAAAAATGGGAAAATATGGGAAATTAGATTGACAAAAATTGGAAATTGGCTATAATCATTCTTGTACCGGTACAAAAATGCCGGTGCAAGGGATTGTATTTATGAATTTGGAGGGATTTATAATGGGAAAGATCAAAGTGATTATTGCCAATGAAAGTGAAAACGAGATCAAGAGGATGACTGCGGGACTTGTGAAAAATCCGGGTATCTCAGTCGTCGCATCGTGCACCGACGGAGCGCAGGCTTTAAGGCTTATCAAGGAAAATGAACCTGATGTTGTGATCCTGGATATGATAATGCCTAAGCTTGACGGACTTGCGGTGATGGAGAAAATGTCGCAGGAAAGTCTGAAGAATACAAGGCTCAGACTTCCTGCTTTTATAATTCTTTCGGGCATTAACATGGAAAGGACGATAGTGGAGGCCTACAGTATGGGCGCAAGTTACTATATGCTCAAACCGGTCGACACCTCACTTCTTGCATCAAGAGTCAGACAATGTGCCCTGTCATCATTTGCGTCATACTCCGGCAGGGAATTCGGAATGAAAGATATTCAGGCTTCGTATGACAACAGCCTTGAAGCTTATGTTACAGACATGATACATGAGATCGGAGTTCCTGCGCACATTAAGGGTTATCAATATCTGAGAGATGCGATCATAATGTCGGTTAATGATATAGATATGCTCAATTCGGTGACGAAGATCCTTTATCCGACCATAGCAAAGAAACATAAGACCACGCCGAGCAGGGTGGAAAGAGCCATAAGACATGCCATAGAGGTCGCCTTCAGCAGGGGCAAACTTGATACGATAAATGAACTTTTCGGTTATACTGTGTGCAATGGAAAGGGTAAACCTACCAATTCCGAATTCATCGCGCTGATAGCCGACAAGATAAGGCTGGCATATAAGATGAAAGCTACAAGTTAAAGGGCAGAATGCGGTATTTTTCTTTGACTTATCATTGACGATAGAGTATAATGTATGTATTAAGTCGGATTAACCATTTCGTACACGTAGACTGTGGTTGGGGTTGGTCAGAAGATGGAGGCCGTAGATGAAAAATATTTTATTTGTAGCATCTGAAAGTGTTCCTTTTATCAAGACAGGAGGTCTTGCAGATGTTGTGGGATCTCTTCCTAAGAACTTCAATAAGGAAGAATTTGATGTAAGAGTAATGATACCTAAGTATCAGACAATTCCTGAGGAATACAGGAACCGTATGTATTACAAGACTCATTTCTATATCAACCTGGCATGGAGAAGCCAGTATGTTGGTATCTTTGAGCTGCAGCATGAAGGCGTTACCTTCTATTTCATTGATAACGAATATTATTTCGGAGGCTGGACTCCTTACGGGGAGATCAAGTGGGATCTGGAGAAGTTTGCATTCTTCTGCAAAGCTTCGCTTTCAGCACTTCCTTCGCTGGATTTCAGACCTGACATCATTCACTGTCATGACTGGCAGACAGGACTTCTTCCTGTATATCTTAAGGATGTATTCATGCAGAATCCGTACTATCATGGTATCAAGACGATCATGACTATACATAACCTTAAGTTTCAGGGAATATATGACATGAAGACGGTTAAGGATTTCACCGGTCTTTCAGCATATTATTTCGCGCCGGACAAGCTGGAAGCTTACGGAGACGCCAACTATCTTAAGGGCGGTATCGTATATGCGGATTATGTTACAACGGTAAGCGAGACCTATGCGCAGGAGATCAAGACGCCGTTCTACGGCGAGACTCTGGACGGACTTATCAGAGCGCGTTCCAACTGCCTGACGGGTATCGTCAACGGTATCGATTATGAAGAGTATAATCCTAAGACAGATAAATACATCTATCAGAATTATGATGCCAGAACGTACAGAAAAGAAAAATACAAGAATAAGCTTGCTCTTCAGAACGAGCTCGGAATGGCTCAGAACAAAGACGTATTCATGCTCGGTATAGTATCAAGGCTTACCGATCAGAAAGGTCTTGACCTGGTTGACTGCGTTATCGAAGAGATATGCGCTACGGATACACAGTTCGTCGTACTCGGAACAGGTACGCCTAAGTACGAGAATCTGTTCAGACACTTTGAGTGGAAATATAAGGACAGGGTATCGGCAAATATTTACTATAATAATGAGAGATCTCATAAGATCTACGCGGCATGCGACGCATTCCTTATGCCTTCGCTCTTTGAGCCTTGCGGACTCAGCCAGCTCATGAGTTTAAGATACGGAACACTTCCGATAGTTCGTGAGACGGGCGGACTTAAAGATACGGTAGTGCCTTATAACGAATTTGAGAGCACAGGAACCGGATTCTCATTCTGCAATTACAATGCTCACGAGATGCTCAATACCATCAGATATGCAAAGCATATCTACTATGACAGAAGAAGAGAATGGAACAAGATGGTTGACAGGGCGATGGCGGCTGATTTCTCTTGGAAGAATTCTGCTGTTAAATATGAAGCTCTTTACAGAAGACTGTAAAAAATATTTAAGTTTACTTGATATTTTATTTAAAAAAAGGTAAAATATACTAGTCGGCGAGGTATATCGCGGGTGCTATTTGGCTTTGGGTGATCCTTAAGCCAATTTAGGATACAATATAAAACATTAGGAGGAATTTTTATCATGGCAGTAAAAGTTGCGATTAACGGATTTGGACGTATTGGCCGTCTTGCATTCAGACAGATGTTCGGAGCAGAGGGATATGAGGTAGTAGCTATCAACGACCTTACAAAACCTTCAATGCTTGCAAACCTTCTTAAGTATGATACAGCACAGGGCGGATATTGCGGAAAGATCGGTGAGAACCTTCATACTGTTGAAGCTGATGATGAGAACAACACCATCACAGTTGACGGAAAGACACTTACAATCTATGCAAAGGCTAATGCAGCTGAGCTTCCTTGGGGAGAGATCGGTGTTGACGTAGTTCTTGAGTGCACAGGTTTCTATTGCTCAAAGGAAAAATCAATGGCTCATATCAATGCGGGTGCTAAGAAAGTAGTTATCTCAGCTCCAGCCGGCAATGATCTTAAGACAATCGTTTTCAGCGTTAACGAGAATACTTTAACAGCAGAGGATCAGGTTATCTCAGCAGCATCTTGTACAACTAACT
>CACZSY010000146.1 GCA_902783965.1 uncultured Lachnospiraceae bacterium | reverse complement strand
GATGTAAGCTCCCACAACGCTTAACATGCTGTAGATCATAAGTGTCTCCTGCAGCTGTTCAAGCTTTGAGGCTGTAGCTCCGATCATGCTGGCCATAGTAGTATAAATGCATATTCCGAGCACGACTATCACAAATGCCAGAATCACTCCCGGGATCGTCATCCCGTCAGTAATTGAAGACAGGTTAAGACTATCCACAAAATCTTCCTTTGACGATCCATCACCCCTGCTGAAAATATAATATGAAGCAACACCTGCAAGCACAAATGAGATCACCTGCCCGACTACAGATACTATCGCCGCAAATATCTTTCCCGTCACAAGAGCGAGCGGTTTGACGCTTACAAGCACATATTCTATAACTCTTGTTGATTTTTCCGTGATCAGCGAGGTTGCGATATTCTCACCCGCCATAGTAAATATCATTATGCTCATCACAAGCAGCAGCGTGGTAAGGGAACTCTGTACAAGGGTTCTGTCGCCTTCTTCCTCATCTTCATCTCCCTTTTCAAACGTTGTCGTATCAAAAGATACAGGGGTATTGATAAGTTTCAGCTGTTCTTCGCTGACCTTGCTTTTTTCATATCTTATCTTATCAAAATAACTGCTTATGTTTTCTCCAATGCTTTCTGTTTCTATCTCTCCGAGATCGGAATCCTCGCTTTTTCTTACATCGATAATATAACCTGTCTTTTCATCAAATGAAAATGAGATAAATATATTCTTCGAGGCGTCTTTCTTCATTTCCTTTGACAGGCTGTCCATTTTTCCCTTTACGACACTTATCTTCACATCCTTATATATCGGATATTCCGTCTTAAAGTCTTTAAAATCATTTTCTTCCAGCGACAAAACGCCTGCAGCCTCATCAACGGCTATGTAGATCTTATCTATCTTGGAACTGTCTATGCCGTCAAGCTTCATTCCGTTTTTCCCGTTCATGGCATTGGTCAGCGGGAACATCGCAAAGAAAAGAACTATCATCAGGATCGTTGATACTATGAAGCCCTTTGACTTGACATTCTGTATCAGGCTGAAATAGAAGACTTTTCCAATCTGTCCCGTCATGCTATTTTTCCGGTTCTTCGTCATGCTCTTCTCCCACCTTTTCTACAAATATCTCATGCAATGATGGTTCTCTTAATTCAAATCTGATGATCCCGAGATCTTTCGCAATTATCTCTTTAAGAAGCCTGTTCGCCTGTTCTTCACTCTCAACCTTGATCAGCGTCTCATTAGGCGTCTTGTTTTTTATCTTAAGTCCCATGGATCCTATGAGACTGTCCGCGTCTTTTTCTGTCTTTATTATAAGATTGGTCCTGCCGTAACCTTTCTTGATCTCGTTAAGATTTCCCTTAAGAACCGTCTTTCCTCTTGAAAGGATAACAATATCCGAGCAGAATTCCTCGATCGTCGGCATCTGATGGCTGGACATTATGATATATTTCCCTTTATCTATCTCTTCCCTGATTATTCCCTTGAAAAGATCTGTATTAACAGGATCAAGTCCGCTCAAAGGCTCGTCCAGTATCAAAAGCTCCGGATCCGAGATCATTGCCGCCATCAGCTGAACCTTCTGCTGATTGCCCTTTGAGAGCTGGTCGGCGTTCTTTGAAGGTGCGGTTCTCTTCTTAACCACCGGATATAGATATTCATCGAGCTCAAGCTTTTCTGACCAGGCTTTTATCCTCTTCTTGGCAACATTAGCAGGTACGTCCTTAAGACTTGCAAAATACATAAGCTGATCCATCAGCCTGTACTTAGGATACAGTCCTCTTTCTTCCGCGAGATATCCTACATTTACCTCCCTTGCATGGAAATCCTTACCGTTCCACTTAACGGTTCCTCCGTCTTTCGCAAGCATGTTGAGGATCATTCGTATCGTCGTTGTCTTTCCCGCTCCGTTTGTACCCAGAAGCGCGAATACCCCCGGTTCCTCCATGGAGAAACTCAGATGGTCAACAACAGTCTTGTCTCCGTATTTTTTTACCAGTTCTTTAACTTCTAAAGCCATATGAAAAAACCTCCGTTTAGTAGTCATCAATAACTAATCTAAGTCCCGTCTTTGATTATGATGATTATACACCAAATGGATATTTCCTGCAATATAACAAAGGTTAAGAAATGCTTAATTTCCTTTCACAGTTGAAAAGACCCCGGCTGGTAAACCGGCCGGGGTCCATGATGATTCAATATCTTATATTATTTGTAAAGCTCAACTAACTTAAGCAGGTGCTCATAACGCTCCTTAGCTGCCTCTTCAGAAGCTGCGAAGAGTTTCTCGGCACGATCAGGGAATGATCTCTGGAGACGTGTATATCTTGTCTCGTTGTTGAGGAATTCCTGATATGTTCCGTCGCCCGGCTTAGATGTAAGTGTGAACGGATTCTTTCCTTCAGCCTTGAGTGCAGGGTTGAATGAGAAGAGGTTCCAGTATCCGGCCTTAACAGCCTTCTTCATCTCATCCTGGCAGTGGTTCATTCCGCCCTTGACTCCGTGGAGTTCGCAAGGTGCGTAACCGATGATGAGTGAAGGTCCGTTGTAGGCTTCTGCCTCTGCAAGAACCTTAACTGCCTGTGCAGGATTAGCTCCGAGTGCGATCTGTGCTACATATACATATCCGTAGCTCATTGCGATCTCTGCAAGGCTCTTCTTTCCAACTTCCTTACCTGCTGCTGCGAACTGGCAAACTTCACCGATATTAGATGCCTTAGAAGCCTGTCCGCCTGTATTAGAATACATCTCTGTATCGAATACCATAACATTTACATTCTCGCCTGATGCAAGTACATGATCGAGTCCGCCGAAGCCGATATCGTATGCCCATCCGTCTCCACCGAGGATCCATACTGACTTCTTGCCAAGGAACTGCTTCTTCTCAAGAACTTCTGCGCTTGCCTCGCATCCTGCTGCGGCTGCCTTCTCAAGTTCTGCGATAAGAGCCTTTGCAGGTTCTACATTGCCCTTTGTGCAATCCTTAGTCTCGATGAACTTGGCTGCTGCTGCCTTGAATTCTTCTGAAGCCTTGTCAGAAGCTGCGATCTCTTCAACCTTTGCGATAAGCTGATCACGGATCGTCTTCTGTCCAAGATACATACCGAAGCCATGCTCTGCGTTGTCTTCGAAAAGTGAGTTAGACCATGCAGGTCCGCGTCCTGAATCCTTGTTAACTGTATATGGACATGTTGCTGCAGGTCCGCCCCAGATAGAAGAACATCCTGTAGCATTTGAAATAAACATCTGCTCGCCGAAGAGCTGTGTGATAAGTCTTGCATATGATGTCTCAGCACATCCTGCGCAGCTTCCTGAGAACTCAAGGAGCGGCTGGTTGTACTGTGAGCCGATAGGTGTTGCATCTGTAAATACAGGCTTGATCTCTTTCTTTCCTACGTTTGCTACGAGGTAATCGAATACAGGCTGCTCTGCTGACTGTGTCTCCTGTGGAACCATCTTTAATGCTCCCTTAGCTGCTGCAGGACATACAGTTACGCACTCGCCGCATCCCATACAGTCAAGAGGAGAAACGCTCATTGTGAACTTCATTCCCTCTGCAACCGCATGCTTAGCGTCTGCAAGCTTGATATTCTCAGGTGCTGCCTTAACTTCATCAGCATCAAGGATAAACGGTCTGATAGTTGCGTGTGAACATACGAATGCACAGCTGTTACACTGAACGCAGGTATTAGGATCCCATTCAGGAACCATAACTGCTGTTCCTCTCTTCTCATACATAGAAGCGCCTGTCTCAAACTGTCCGTCTGCGATATCCTTAAATGCAGATACAGGGAGGCTGTCACCGTCCATAAGAGCGATCGGATTAAGGAGTTCTTCAACCATCTTAACTGTTGCAGGTCTTCCTGTAAGCTTCTCAGGTACCGGATCAGGATCAGGATTAGCCCAGCTTGCAGGGATCTCTACCTTATGAGTAGCGTCAACGCCGGCGTCGATAGCCTTGTAGTTCATCTCAACAACAGCGTCACCCTTCTTGCCGTAAGACTTCTTAGCAGCTGCCTTCATGTATTCTACAGCCTCGTCGATAGGCATTACATTAGCAAGCTTGAAGAATGCTGACTGAAGGATGGTATTGGTTCTCTTGCCCATACCGATCTCGAGAGCCTTATCGATAGCATTGATCGTATAAACCTGGATATTATTATTAACGATATATTTCTTCGCTTCAGCATTAAGATGATGTCCGAGTTCCTCATCTGTCCACTGGCAGTTGATCATAAATACACCGCCCGGCTTAACGTCCTGAACCATCTTATAACCCTTAACGATGTAGCTCTGGTTATGGCAAGCTACAAGGT
>CACZSY010000145.1 GCA_902783965.1 uncultured Lachnospiraceae bacterium | reverse complement strand
GCGGACGCCTTCCTTCGGAAGCCGCCAAAGTCCGGCACAAAAATGCCTGATGCATTTTCGTGCCTATGAAGGTCAATCATTTTTTCAGATTATCGCCCTACTCGGTTTTTCTTTCCCGCAGCCCTCTTACGTTAACATAAAAGACATCTTCCGTAAGTTCGAGTCCGACTTCATGCAGGTCGTCCTGATCATAATGAACCTTGACTTTAACCCTGTCTCCGTTTTTTAGTCCCGATGTCTGCATGACCTGCGCGTACATTTTAAATTCACCTGTGCTTTCTTTCCTTTCAAAGAGCACATCAAGCTGTTCTTCGCTCGGTATAAACCACGAATCAATATAATATCTGTCAAACTCTTTGTATGGTTTCATATAAATGCCGGATTTTCCCGCTTCCTCGCGGCGCATCTGCTCCATATAATAGTATTCCATATCGGGTATTTCATATCCGAGCTCTCTGAGGGCGTATTCGGGATCTATCGAAAACTGCGCTCCCGCATATCCTTCACCGTTATATCCATAGAAATAAACGTTGAACAGTTCGCTTCCCCTTATGACGCGGTAATGCGGCTGCCATGGCTTTATAATTAAAAGAGCTGTCAGACCGCCTCCGATAACAACCGTTAATGTACAGGCAGCAATTATTACCTTGGCTTTTCTTGACATTTTTTTCTTAATAAGATCAGCAGGATTAATCTCTCCCCTCGCAGCCTTCTCCTCATACTCTTTTTTCTTCTCGCGGCCATTCGCGCAATTTACGGCTGCTGTCATCAGTATCGGATATGCGGCGTAATTAAGCCCCTGAACAATCATTGCATAGATATTTGTAAACCAGTCATGTTCGATAAATGAAGGCAGAATGAAATATGCGATCCCTGCCAATACCGCAAGAATAGCAAATGTATATTTCCGGCTTATGGCAAATATTATCATAAGAACAGCCGCCGCAATACTTACAGCGGCAAGAATGAGCCATTCGGCACAGGAACCGGCAGCGGCGATCGTAACTATGCCATTTGCAATAACAGCGGCCGGAAGTATGAGCATGATCATTTTTTTCTGCGCAAAACAAAGCAGCGCGTAATTAACCACCGCAGCTGACAGAACCACCAGATTCAGGATGCTCATCAGCTTAAGCGAATCGGGATTATTTTTTAAAAATGATATCAGTGCACCCCGCTGCGGAGAATCCTCAATAAAGGCAGCCGAGGTTCTAACCATATTAAAGATTACCCGATTGGCAAGTATGCCGCAGACAGCAATAAAAACAGTAAAAAATAAATGACCTTTATATCCCGGAAGCACGTATGTATTCCCGTCGGAACCGGCAGGTATTATGTTGTTTTCACCGGAACCGGCAGGCGTTAAGTTATTCCCGTCGGAACCGGAAGGTTCGATAACATCTACTTTAGTGCCGCAGTTAGGGCAGAATTTACTGCCGTCAACATTAAATCCGCAATTTTTACAAAACATCTGTTTTTCTCCTCCTATGGGATATAACAACCATATTTTTACATAAAAAATATAGCACATTCATACGGATAAATCACTATAAAATTAATTAATCTGCTGCAGATAGTTCATCTTGTCGGTCAATTGAGACTCCCGCCTCTACAGGTGGTAAGTTTTGACAAATTCGTCTTGCTGGGAGTCACAATCTCCCTCCAAGATAAGGCCTCCGGCGTTCTTGAATTCATTCTATAAAAAGATTGTTAGTTCACTTAAAATATAGTAAAATCTTATATTAAAGACTGAAGGAAGCGCTCTTAAATGTGCTCGTTCAATCGGCTTTTGACCATTCTGCCAAGTCAGTGGGAGGAAATTTCCGCCGCCCGAAGGCAGGGGGCACTTTGCACTACGTAGGCCACGGTTTCGCGAAGCGAATTATTAATGCCGTGGCTCTCAATAAAAAGGAGGATTAAGGAAAATGAAATTGATACAGAGTTTCTCGGTTGACCATACACGGATCGTGCCGGGTATTTTTACCAGCAGAGTTGATCATCTGGGTGATCATACGGTTACTACTTATGATATAAGGCTTAAAAGACCGAACAGGGAACCGGTTATTGATGTTGCGGCAATGCATTCTCTTGAACACATTATCGCGACGGGTCTCCGCAACAACCCTGAATGGAAAGATGAAGTGATCTACTGGGGACCTATGGGATGTCTTACCGGTTTTTATCTTATACTTAAGGGAAACCGCACTCCGCGGGAGCTTTACGGGCTGGTGCTCGGAGCCTTTAAGTCGGTTGCGGATGTGCAGGAAGTGCCGGGAACAACGCCGCGCAGCTGCGGATACTACCGTATGCACAACCTTGATATGGCAAAATGGTATGCGGAAGAGTTTGCCGCTTATCTTGAGGCGAATGCTGAAAACAGCGATATATTTGAGTATCCAAAGGCTGAAAGGCTTGTTACGGATGACGGACAGCATTTCTTCGATTCGTAAAGCGGAAAAGGGCATGATTGGATATGAGTAAAGTTACGGTATTTATTACAGACGGAACCGAGGAATCCGAGTGTATTATAGCCGTTGATCTGTTAAGGCGGGCGGGTATAGACACTGAACTTGTTTCCTGCAGCGGTTCACGGGAGATATTAAGCTCTCACAAAATAAGGATAACAGCAGACAAGACATTTGAAGAGGCGTCTTTCGATGACAGCGATATGCTCTTTATTCCGGGAGGAAAAGCAGGAGTCGCAAATCTGTCGTCGCATAAGGGACTTATCGAATTGCTAAAAAGACAGGCAGCCGATGGGAAATATATAGCTGCCGTGTGCGCCGGTCCTTCCATACCGGGTATGTCGGGGCTTCTTAAAGGCAAAAAAGCAACCTGTTTTCCGGGCTGGGAAGATAAGCTTATCGGAGCGGAATATACAGGGGAAGGAGTTACCGCAGACGGAAAATTGCTTACAGGGCGCGGCCTTGGATATTCCATTGATCTGGCGCTCAAAATGATCGAAGTATTGTCGGGAAAAGATACGGCGTTTCAGATAAAGAGGAAGATCCAGTATCCCGATAAATTATGATTGCATGATTTCGGCAGCCCGAGGTGAGATTATGTCGAAGACATAATTTTACATTGTACCGACCTGACACATGAGTCTGAAAAACTGAGGCGGCGATACAAATAGTGTGGAGAAATCCGTTATCAGGGGAAACTTATTTTTTAACCTAACATAAAAAATAAAATGTCAAAAAGGAGGATTACTATGAATTACACGGAAAGCAACGGAAAACTTATCATCGATCTTGCGGGTAAGATAGACACCAACAACGCAACGGCAGCAGAAAACGAGATTTTTGAGATCATCGGATCCCATGAAGGACTTGAAGTTGTATTTGATGCCGGAAACCTTGAATATATCTCAAGCGCCGGACTCCGCGTACTGCTGAAAGTACAAAAGACTATGAAAAATAACATAACAGTCCTCAATGTATCGCGTGATGTTTATGAGATATTCGAGGTAACAGGTTTTACTGAAATTCTTGATGTCAAAAAAGCGTTAAGAATGGTTTCCGTTCAAGGCTGTGATGCTATAGGAAGAGGCGGTCACGGAAAAGTATATCGTATTGATGATGAAACAATTATAAAGGTGTACCATGACAACAGCCCTCTGGAGCTTATTGAGAAGGAACGTGAATATGCAAAGAACGCATTTGTCAACGGAATTCCGTCCGCTATTGCATATGACATAGTAGAGACTGAAGAAGGTTACGGTCTGGTATTTGAAATGGCGGGAGCAACGACCGTCAGCAAATATATTATGGACCATCCGGATAAGCTTGCGGAATATGCGGTCAAATTTGGAAATCTTTTAAAAGCTCTTAATACAACCGAAGCAGATCCGAAGCTTTACGGCGATATCAGACAGATATATCTTAAGAGAGCAAAGAATGCCGAAAAATATTTTACGGAAGAAGAAAATGCGCAGATCATTAAGATGATAAATTCGATACCTGACGGAAACAGTATGATCCACGGAGATTATCATACCAATAATGTTATGGTGCAGTCAGACGGCGAGCTAATTCTTATTGATATGGCTGATATAAGCCGCGGAAATTCACTTTTCGACATAGGCGGAACTTTCCTTACAATGTATATGAGCGGCATGAATAATCCTGAGATCACGCTGCGCACGATAGGAATTGATTATGAAATGTCCAAGCAGGTATGGAACATCATGTTATCAACATATTACGGAACAACAGACCGTGAGAAACTGGAACTTATCGGCAAAAGATGCGGAGCATTCGCACTGCTGCGTATGGCAACGACTCTGGGAATGAATTCAAAAGAAGCAGAAAAAAGAGCCGAGACAATGGTGGCTATGCTGCGTCAGAGAATGTTCCCGAATACAGATAATTTCTGCAGGCTGTTCGCAATGCCTGTATAGGAATTAAGAAGGAGTTTTAGCATGAAACAAAAAACATTAAAGATATTATTGGCGGTCACGACTTCACTCCTGATATGTGTATTGGTCGTACAGGGAATGTATGCTGCCGGAGTTTTCAAGAGAGAAGAGTCGGATAAGTATGAACTGAAGGTTGATGAACAGAAAAAGACGACAGAATCGGAGAAGAAGGAACCGAAAAAGAACGATGGTTCGGGAAAGAACGAAGAGCCGAAGAAACCTGACGGATCCAAAAAGAATGAAGAACCGGATAAGCCGCATGGAGATAAGCCGGAAAAAGATGAGAATGAAGAACAGGCTTCAAACGGTACGCTTCACAGGGAAGGATATACTCTGGAGCAGGTTGTCATCCTGAGCCGTCACAATATCCGTTCACCGTTGAGCGGAAAGGGTTCTGTCCTTGATACTCTGACGCCATATGACTGGTTTGCGTGGTCTTCTAATCCGAGCCAGCTTTCAGTAAGAGGCGGAGTGCTGGAGACCGAGATGGGACAGTATTTCAGAAAATGGCTTGAATCGGAAGGACTTTTCCCTGAAAACTATCATCCTGAAAGCGGAGAGGTCCGTATATATGCCAATTCAAAACAGAGGACTCTTGCAACTGCCAAGTTCTTCAGCGCGGGACTTCTGCCGAGCGCGGATTCCGAGATAGAACACCATGGTGAATTTGATAAGATGGATCCGGTGTTTACTCCTCAGATCACATTTATGACAGAAGAATATCGTAAAGACGCCATTGAAGGGATCAAAGAACAGTTTAAGGATGTGCTTGAAAGTCTTTCTGAGAATTATAAGCTTCTGGAAGATGTGATAGATATTAAGAATTCACAGGATTGGAAAGACGGAAATACAACGGGATTTAAGACCGGTGACAGTGAGTTTACACTGGAAGAAAATGCGGAACCGGGTGTGAAGGGTTCATTAAAAACCGCATGTTCCGTAAGCGATGCTCTTGTTCTGCAGTATTACGAAGCTGATGATGCTGCTGCCGCTTTCGGTAAAGAGCTGACTTTCGAACAGTGGAAGGCGATTTCAAAGGTTAAAGATGTATATGGAGACGTGTTATTTACCTTACCTGATATTGCCGTAAATGTTGCGAATCCTCTCCTTAAAGAGATCAAGTCAGAACTTGGTAACGATAAAAGAAAGTTTACTTTCCTTTGCGGACACGACTCCAATGTAGGAAGCGTGCTTGCGGCTTTGTCTGTAGAAGAATATGATCTGCCGAATGCGATAGAGTGTAAGACGCCTATCGGATGTAAACTTGTATTCAGTCGTTTCAGCGACGCTGATGGAAAGAAGTTCATATCGGTGGATCTTGTATATCAGTCGCCGGAACAGCTTCGCGGATTGTCACTTCTGGATCTTAATGAGCAGCCGATGATCTACAATCTTTCATTTACCGATCTGGAAAAGAATAAAGACGGCCTTTATCCGGCAGAAGAGATAGAAAAACGTATTTCTGAAGCAATTGGAAGATTTGACGAACTTAAAGATATCTATGCCCTTGCGGACGCTGCCTGAAAAAACGTGACGCTGACGCGGCAGCGGACTGTCATGGAATGGGTAGGGATAAGGAGGATAAAAGTTTTATGCCTTTTTCAAGACAACAGATATTAGAATACGGACTGTCTTTTCCCGATACATATCAGGATGCACCGTTCCATGATGAGAACTGGCAGCTTGTCAGGTACAGGGGCAATAAGAAAGCATTTTTATGGACATATGATAAGGACGGATATTTAAATATAAATGTTAAGACAGACCCGGAGAAAGCGTTCTTCTGGAGGGATATCTACCGGTCTGTTATTCCGGGATACCATCAGAATAAAAAACACTGGAACACGATTATCTTAGACGGAAGTATTCCCGAAAGTGACGTTAAGATGATGATAGCCGAAAGCTATGATCTTATATCAGACAGTCCGGCCAAAAGGATCTATGAAGCGGTGAAAAGGATTCCTTACGGCCATGTGGCTACATATGCGCAGGTCGCGGAGATGGCAGGGAATCCCGGGATGACAAGAGCGGTGGGAAACTAGCTGGGGCTTTTACATTTCTCTACATCTTGTCGTTCTTGGGGACTGCCCTTCGAGAAGGGCATCCCCGCCACTCGGCATCCCCTCGCGGAAGCTTTATTAATGGGCTCTGCCCATACCTGTCCTCGCCGGAAGCAGGGAAAGGGACGTAGCCCTTTCCAACTGCAAAAGGATAATCCGTGAACCTTTTGTCAAGACGCTTACGCGGCATATCCTCACCGCCCAAGAACGCCGGTTCCGGTATTCCACGATCACCTTGACAACGGTTCCGCTCCTATGCACTCTGCATTCCATTATCATTCCAATGATGTATCTGTTGCTTAACGAACTTTCCAAAGTGCTGAAGGCGCCATGGGTGATTCATAGGCGGGATGTACCGTTTTCTAGGCTTTGGAGATG
>CACZSY010000144.1 GCA_902783965.1 uncultured Lachnospiraceae bacterium | reverse complement strand
CCGAGCTTGTGGAGATAAGCGATGTGATGCACATTTATGATAATTCAAAAGAGCCTTTTCGGATCTTTAAAAAGAGGAAAACAGAGTTCTTTTACTGGGAAAACGAGTTTTGGAGTAAGACACGTATAGAAGAACTAACGGGAATAAAGCTGAATTGAGATTTGTAGGGATGATAGATGGAATATAAAGCGTTAAAAGACATAGCAAAAATTACGATGGGCCAGTCCCCGGATTCATCTAGTTATAACGAAGAAAAAGATGGTTTACCATTCTTTCAAGGCAATGCAGATTTCGGTGAGCTATATCCAAATGAAAGAGTCTGGTGTAATGAACCTAAAAAGGTGGCAGAGCCAGGGGATATTTTAATCTCTGTGAGAGCGCCTATTGGTGCGCTGAATTATGCTAAAGACAAATGTTGCATAGGACGAGGCTTGGCAGCGATAACAATAGAAGATGAGGCTGAGCGAAACTACGTATTTCATTTGCTGAAAGCCAGGAATAATGATCTAAATCAGAAGGGAACTGGAAGTACTTTTAAAGCTATTGGGAAAAACGTTTTAGAAGAGGTAGCAGTACCACAGATAAGTCGCGATGAACAACAAAAATGTATGGATATGATGGACTTGTTAGAGTCCATTATAAGAGAAAGAAAGTCTCAGCTAGATAAGTTTGATGAACTTATCAAAGCCCGATTTGTCGAGTTCTTTGGAGACCCGAGAAGCAATCCATATGGATATGATAAGAAGTCTCTTGGAAATACCTGCAAAGTGATTACTGGAAATACACCCTCAAGAAAAGTGCCTGAGTACTATGGCGATTATATAGAATGGATAAAAACCGATAATATTGTGTCAGGGTTACTGCATCCAACGAAAGCTTCAGAATGTTTGTCTGAACAAGGTGCGTTAGAAGGTAGGACAGTCGATGAGAATGCAATTTTGATGGCATGTATTGCAGGAAGTGTGGCAAGCATCGGTAGGGTCTGCGTCACAGATAGGAGAGTGGCATTTAATCAGCAAATCAATGCAGTTGTGCCAGAACAGTATAATATTCTTTTTCTATATATTTTACTTAAGATATCAAAAGACTATTTTGTTGAAGATATTAACATGGCATTAAAGGGAATATTATCCAAGTCAAAATTCGAAGAAAAAGAGTTTTTTGTTCCGCCTATGGAATTACAAAATGAATTTGATGAGTTTGTTAAACAAGTCGACAAATCAAAAGTTGCGGTGCAGAAGGCACTTGATGAGGCACAATTACTGTTTGACAGTCTGATGCAGCAGTATTTTGGATAAGAATATATTATGGTTGAAGGATGCTGGTATCAAGGAGATATCAGTATGGAAGAAAAAATCGTTATAATTCTTAATGAAATGTCGGAATATTTGTCGGTATCACAGATGAAAAAACTTCAGGAGGTAATGTTAAGCACTTTTTCGGAAAAAGAGCAGGAGAAGAGGCAGATTGATAACAATGAGTATCTAAAGATGTTTCTTGATGCAAAGAAAATAGAAGGGTGTTCTGAAAGAACAGTCCAGTACTATCGAGTGACGATTGAAAAAATGCTTGAATCTATAACTGTTCCTGCTCGGAAGATTACCACAGAAGATATGAGGGCATATCTGTCCGAGTATCAGAAAAAGAATAACTGTAGCAAGGTGACGGTTGATAATGTACGCCGTAACATATCGAGCTTTTTCTCATGGCTTGAGGAAGAAAATCACATTTTGAAAAGTCCGATGAAGAGGATCCATAAGATTAAAACTAATCAGCAGGTGAAGGAGATTATTAATGACGAGGATATCGAGAGGCTTCGTGATAAATGTTCCTGTAAAAGAGACCTTGCTATGGTTGATCTGCTTTATTCTACAGGAATCAGAGTCGGAGAGCTTGTAAATTTGAATATTGCCGATATAGATTTTGATGCCAGAGAGTGCGTGGTTTTCGGTAAAGGCGGAAAAGAGCGCAGGGTTTACTTTGATGCAAAGGCAAAACTGCACTTACAGGCTTATCTTAAAGAGAGAACCGATGATAATCCGGCGTTGTTTGTAACTATTGACGCTCCGCATGACAGGCTGAAAATTAGTGGTGTTGAGATCAGAATGCGAGAACTTGGAAGGAGCATAAACCTTAACAAAATTCATCCGCATAAATTCCGGCGGACTATGGCAACAAGAGCTATTGACAAAGGAATGCCTATTGAGCAGGTACAGAAAATACTCGGACACTCACAAATCGATACAACTATGCAATACGCTATGGTTAATCAAAGCAATGTGAAATCATCCCATCAGCGGTATATTGCTTAAATTGAGATTTGTAGGGATGAATATGCAAGAGAGATTATTTACAGAATGTGTAGACATCGTTGGAACAGCGTGTAAACCATTTGAAGGTGAAAAAACATACATCAGTACTGGAGCTGTAGATTGTGATCATATATCACTACTTGATACAGAAACCATTGATTATGAGGACCGTCCATCAAGAGCTAATCTTGTAGTTGAAGTTGGAGATGTTATTTTTGCAAAGATGCAAGCGACACAAAAAACTTTGCTGATAGATGAGGAGCTGGCTCAAAACGTATATTCTACAGGCTTTTGCGCTGTGCGAGCAAAAAGGAATTTTTTAACAAATAGATGCCTTTATCATCTTCTCACAAGCGATATGTTTCTGTCGCAAAAGGATAAGAATTGCTCTGGGGCTACACAGAAAGCTATAACAAATACCGGGCTTAGCAAAATTAGAATTCAAACTCCGGACATTGGTGAACAAGATAGGATTTCAGTAATCTTGGATGGACTTTCAGACGTTATAGTTAAGAGAAAGCAGGAACTGTTGCTTTTAGATGATTTAATCAAAGCCCGATTTGTCGAGCTCTTTGGGGATCCGATTCATCCTGTAAAGTATATGAAATTAGGAGACGTTGCGCTGCTTGAACGTGGACGTTTTTCACCGAGACCTAGAAATGAT
>CACZSY010000143.1 GCA_902783965.1 uncultured Lachnospiraceae bacterium | reverse complement strand
CTGAAAGACGCCAATGTACCAGCAGAAACGATTCGCCTTTTAGACGGGATCTTTGATTATGTAGATATCTATAGAATTGACGATCCGTTTGTTTATGTGACGAAAAATATGACTGCGTTTAATGAGGTTGGGATGTACGACGAAAAAGAGACATTTAAGATCCTGGAAGAACTGGCTCCGTACACTCAGGCAGCTATGATCAATCTCAATGACGGAGAGGACCATTTCTGGCGGCTTTCTTTCAAGAATGGCAAATGGATCAAGGAAGAAGGGGCCGTTGTCTATACGATCGATGAAGCACGCCAGTTCATCAACCGACATTCAGCATAATTACAGATGCATTGCTTATACAGGCAGTGCATCTTTTCTTTTTGCTTTTCTCATCATCTTTGATACATCAAAACCAACTAGATACATTGTTCTGTTTTCTTATCTGCTTTGCTTTCACAGAAATAGAGGAATTTGAACACTGTATTCTGGTTGCTTTTTTTATGGAGGAGGAGAAAAGAAAATGAAAAAGGCAACTACAAAACCAGAAGAGCTGAAAAAGCTCAGAAAGCAGCTGGAAAATATCATCTGGATCGATGATGAAGAACCGGAAGAGGAAAATGATATTGATTATCGGGTTGCCGATGATGAATTGCCGGAATTGGTAAAAAGACTCTTCGTCAGACAGAATGGCAGTATGCACACTTCCGAAACCACAGAGATCTATTATTATCCGGAAAGCGACTCATATACTTCAATCCATTCAGCAAGAGAGCTGCTGGATTGTGATTGGGAAGAGGGTTATCCGGTACTGACGTATGATCACATCAAAAAAGGGAGAAGCTGGAAAGCGGAAGGATACTGTTTTAGTGGACTGGAATTACTGAACGATACAAATAATGTATTTTGGCAGATTGACCAGTCAGGTGAATCGTTTGCTCTTCTGGAAGAAGTAATGTGCCGTATGGCACCTAGTACGTTCGTTAAACTGAGATGGGTAGCTTCTATCTATTCAAAAGATAATGCGGACATACTTGCTGAATTACAGGATCTGTGTGTCGAAAGAGACCCGCATTTTATGCTGATCAGGGACTTTTCGTGCAAAAATCCGTGTAAGGATTGGCTTGATCTGAATGCTTTCCTGAAAAAATGGGGAGTATCAAATTATGCACTGTATATGCCGATCCCCGAAGATAGTGATGAATTGGCAATGCTTTATGCCACAGCAATTGAATTGGATGCCGACATCAAACAGAGTTCGGAGCAGTATTTAATGATCACCAGAGTTACTCCACTGTGCCGGATGCCGAAAATTACGGATTAAAACCATCGATGCGGATCCACAGCTAAGCAATGTATAATTGTTTTATGAAAGAAAGATGCACTGCCAAAATTTTGGTCAATGCATCTTTTTTTATGCTTTCTTTTTTGATAACGCATTTGCGATTCCCAAGATGAATGCTGTTGAAAAACCGGAAGATATATATGCACCAGAAGGGAAGAAAACAACGCTTCCAAATTCCAAAAGCGCATGGATCAGCATATACGCACCAAACCCATTAAATAATATCTTACTGGGACTATTCTTGGCGAAATTGCCGGAGATGAACAAGGCAACACCAATGATACAGCGCAAAATAGTATAAATACATATAGCCAGACAGTTATCTGTTTGCAGGAAGGCTCTTCCTAACTCGAAGAAACGAGATGAGAAGACCCGCATTTCAAATAAAGAAATGATGAAAAATCCGAAAAGAAGAAAACCGATATGCATTTATGCCAATATCAACTAAATCTTTGAAAAGAGCGTTATTTATAGATTTTTGAATAACTAATCTTTCTTATACCAGATTCGAGTTCCGTCTTCACGAGTATAATAACCATATTTGTCATTACCTCTTGAACTTGAACATCCAATTAAACCTAAAAGTAAAAGTGAACCAAGTGCTACTTTCAGTACTTTATGCATTATTATGTCCTCCTTCTATATATTCATCGAAATGTATTATCCATCCGTCTAAACTTTATAATAATAATTTATCTCTCTAACTGTTGCTGATGTTAAATAGCCTTGAGATTTCATGTTTTTAAGGATAGATTCGAGTTCACTTTCTGAGACCTCATAATCTTTATTCAACAGTTGCATAATGTTTTTTGCTGAATATCCAACGGCACGATCCATTAAGTTATAAATGATCCAGCCGTCAGGCTTCAGCGCTGCGGGTTTTTGGGGGAGAGGATATTTTCTATTGATGGTTTCAGAAGTCTTGATTCTGTAGCTTTCAAGATGCGATAGCAGACTCTCATCGTTATCCTTTATAGGTTTATATGCATCGAGTATTACATCACAAAGTGCAGACAGTGTTTGACGTTTTTTCAGTATTGCATCATTTAATTCTCTT
>CACZSY010000142.1 GCA_902783965.1 uncultured Lachnospiraceae bacterium | reverse complement strand
TTTGTTCTTTATTGATTTGAAAGGAAGATACCATGAATATTGAATATAATCTGCATACACATACAAAAAGATGCCATCATGCAGGCGGAGATGTTAAGGACTATGCAGCTGAAGCTGCCAAAGCAGGCATAAAAGTGCTTGGAATGAGCGATCATGGACCGTTTAAGGATTTCTTCCCGGGATGCAGGATGGATTTTGAAGATGTTGAGGATTACAGACAGGAATGCCTTGCTGTAAGGGAAGAGTACAAAGGAAGAATGGATCTTAAGATCGGCTTTGAGTATGAATACATAAGGAGCAGGGATGCTTTATATGAGGAGATGCTTACGAAGTATCAATTTGAGTATCTTGTTCTTGGACAGCATTTTTTTGAGGACAGGTCTGGAAACATGCTGTATGTATATCAGATGGATGATACGCAGGAAATCATCGAATATGCTTTAAGCGTTAATGAGGGAATGAAGACGGGATATTTTAAGTTTGCCGCTCACCCGGATCTGATATTCATGCATGATCTGGGATGGGATATTAACTGTGACAGAGCCTGTGACATTATAGTTGATGGTGCCGTAAAAGGCGGATATATGCTGGAATATAACGCCAACGGATTAAGAAGGGGAATCGGACAGTTCAAGGATGGCGAAAGATATCAGTATCCGCATCGGAAGATGTTCGAGCGCATCAGGGAAGCAGGGATTGAAGTCATCATCAATTCCGACTGCCATCAGCCGGAGCAGGTTGCGGACGAAGAGATGGTGAAGGCTTACAAAATGTGTGAAGAGATGGGACTTAAGCTGTATGAGTTGAAATAAGCTGAAAACAGAATCAGGATACTATTGCAAACTGATCGGGCATATCATATAATATAGAAAAATGAGAAACAAGGATTCCTTGAAAACAGGATTGTTTGAAAAACAAGATTCCTTGAAAACAAGGGCTCCCAGAGATTCAGAAGGGATAGTATTATGAAGAAGTTAGTTAATACTGATAAAGAACAAAAAAGAGTCAGCATTTCATCTAAGAGACAGTTTACTATACCACAGAGGTTTTATACTGAATTGGGTTTTGATAAAGAAGCTATCTGTATGGTCGAAGATGGTCGACTTGTAATAGTACCTGCAGAAAGTGTCTCAGGTGGAGAATTTGCTGAACAGATATTAGCAGAGCTTATTAAAGAAGGATATTCAGGGGTAGAACTCCTTAATGAATTTAAATCAAGACAGGCAAAAGTTAAGCCTGCTGTAAAAAAACTGTTGGAATCAGCAGCTAAAGCTGCAAAAGGGGAGGAGAGTTTTTTCTCATATGAAGATGTATTTGGTGGTAAGGAGGATAGCTGATGGCTGAATTGCGTATACTTCCTCCTGCTGCTAAATATCTTAAAAAGCTTAAAGACAAGAAGCTAAAAAAACTGTTTCAGGATACTATTGATCAGATTTGTGCCAATCCTGAAACAGGAGAAGAAAAAAGAGGAGATCTTGCTGGGATTCGTTGCTGTGATATATATTATAACAAAACTAATTATGAGCTCGCATATACTATAGAATATATTCAACGAGAGGATAATGGAGAGGTTGAACTCGTGATTGTGATCATGGCCGGTACCCGGGAAAACTTTTATGATCAATTAAAAGCATATATTTGAGACGGATCAACATAATAAAGAATTTTATATCCGCAAGATCGCTTATATCAAAAAGATATAAGCGGTCTGTCTGCGACTTCCGTTGATATTTCCAATCTATGACTATGTTGACAATTCGTAAGTCTTAACGTCCTTCCCGTCATATTTGTAGATGGTTGAGTAACCTATTGCGACAAATAGCTTTCCATCGTATACAGTCGATGAAATTTCATCAATACCGGACCATTTATTTCTATCCAGTTCTATAATTCTTTCAAAGGTGTCATCCTCAAGATTTCTAAGATAGATACCCGCCTTATCATATTCTACGAGCTTTTCATCGTATATGGTAAGATAGTTTTTAGTACCGCCGGTGAAAAGATGATGTGATTCTAAGACGGTACCGGCCGACCATTCGGAGTGCTCGATCACGGAACGTATTTCACTGAGCTCGTTACCATCAGTGTCATATTTATATACGTGATATATTGAGCTTAAAGATTTCCCTGTATCAGGTTCGTGAATATGATCTATGCAACATAGATATATCTGACCGTCTGCGACTACGTAGTCGTTAAGGTTTTTTACAGAAAAACTGTGAAGAACCATGTCGGAATCCATCCTGCAGAGGTTATAATCCCTGTCAGTTTCTGTTACAGAACTATCATTATTGTCTGATTCAGTTATAAAATAAAGACTATCGTTATAATAGCTTAATTTAAGTATAGAATAAGGTGCATCCGATATGAGCGTTGTTATCTCTCCGGTTTTAAGGTCTGCACATTTCAAATAATAATGTTTTCTCTTACCTTTAGGGTATGCCGATCCGTCATATTCTGAATAATATACCTTTGAACCGATGACAGTAACTGAATTTACGTGCATCGGACTATTAATATATTTTTCAATCTCCTGTGTTTTTATGTTGATCCTGATAAGTCCGGATTCATTAAAGTCGCCCGCACAAGCCGGCGGAACATATGGTATATAGGAACATCCTTCATATGCATCTGAGGCAAATAACAGTGTCTCAAAAGAACGGACACCTGTATCAGAAAAGCCGTTGTCATCATATTTAAAAAGATGTCCGTTTTCATATAGGCATATATATGTTTCGCCTTCCGCATCAAAGAATCTTAACCCATAATACCCAAATCTGTCAGCCAATGTGTCTGAAGAGATTGTCAGCTTTTCGTGGTTATCGGAAATCTTATCTGTTGCGTCGATGACAGGAGTCAGCCTAATTCCATCAGCAGATATATCTTCGGTAGATGGTGCCGGTTTTGCAGTGACTGCCGATGGTTTTGCGCCAGATTCCGACATTGTATTCACTCCGGGAGCGTCTGTAACGACAGGAAAGATATTTGCATTCTTATAAAGAAATGTTTCATACATATATGCAGACGATACGATGATTGCCCCGCAGGCCGCCATGGCAAGTATAGACACCAATTTTTTATGAAAATGCTGACGGTCTTTTTGCGCAGGTCTTGAAGATATTTTTTCAAAATGATAGCAAGGCTCCGAAGATGTTCTCTCAAAATGATCATCAGGATCTAAAGCTGCATTCTTTTCATATGAGGAAACCTTAGAATAGATGCGTTCCATTGTCTCATCATCAAGCTTTTCTTCCTTAACGCTGTCAAACATACCGTCAAGGTTGTTCAATGTCTCATTATCAGTTGTAACATACATAACTGTTTTCGAATTTGTATCCTGTATCATGGATAAATCTGTCTCTGTGTCAGTATCTGTTTTAATGACTAAATCTGCTTTTGAGTTAGAATTCGTTTTCATGAATATCAACTCCTTAAAATATTATAATCTAATAGTTTTTCTAAGTTTTGAAAGCGCTCTTGATGTGCGCGAATCAACATTTGCGACAGTCATGTTAAGATCGGCTGCTATGATCTTTGAACTGTGACCTAAGTAGTATTTTCTGAAAATGATATCGGCATCGGGGTGTCCGAGTGCCTTAACAGCTTCGATCACAGGAGCTTTAAGAGTCATATTGATGATACTGTCTTCAAGGTTTGAAGGATCCGGAATATCGATATGATCTTCGGCATCCATAGAGGAGGTTGGAAGACGGTGCTTTAAAAGGTAGTTAGCGGCTGTATTTCTTGCGATCACGCCAAGATATGTCTTAATGGATGCCTCAGCCCTGAAAGAGGGAAGACTTGAATTAAACCTTATGAAGACATCGGCGACACAGTCCTCAATCTCTGAAGAATCACATACTGATTCCATGGAACCCTTCGCAACGGCATATACGAATCCTGAATACCTGTGTATCAGCTGTTTTATACCGGTATCGGGATCCGATCTTAATAAATTCAATAATTCTTTATCTGTCATTATTATCTCCCGGTGAGTTGTCGGAGCGCAGGTATTGGAAAAGATCTTTTGCATCGCTTTTCACATCCGGCTCCCTTTGCAGGCCTGTTATAATTATAGACAATAGATTCAAGCAAATCTTGCATTTTTTTGATAATTTTTTAAAAAATAAAAATGCAAATATTTACAATTAAAGACTTCAATTGACACGACTGGCTCTATATGCTATAAATATGATTGGTATTTTGGCTGTACGAGCTTTTAAACGGGATACACCTGCTGTTAACGGCCTGAATCCATTGAAGATCCCACAGAGAATCTTGAAAATTATTATTTGGAGACTTTATAATGGAAGACAAAAAACCTGTTTCTAAGAAAAAGGGATTGATGCACTGGCATAAGATCACTTTTCTGTTAGTACTCTACGATATGATAGCGGTCAATCTTGCATACGGCATTGCCCTGTGGATAAGATTTGATCTACATTACTCAATGATAGACAGGAAATATCTTATTGCATGGATAAGCATAATTCCTGCGTATACGATTTTCAGCCTTTCGGTTTTTTATGCACTCAATCTGTACAGGAGCATCTGGAGGTTTGCAAGTTACTCAGAGCTCTACAGAGTTATCATTTCTTCGATAATCACCTCGTGCTTCCATGCGGGAATGATATCGTTCCTGTTTACGAGGATGCCGGCTTCCTATTATATAATAGGTATGATGTTACAGTTTCTGGCGGTGCTCGGTATCAGATTTTCATACAGGTTCATTATCCTGCTTCGAGAGAGCAAGAATGTTAACGGCAACGGATGCAATGTCATGATCATCGGTGCAGGAGCTGCAGGAAGAATGATCATAAGGGATATGAAGCTTGCCAGAGAGATAAAGGATAGCGTACGTTGTATCATCGATGACAATCCTAATAAATGGTACCGCATGATCGAGGATGTTCCTGTTGTCGGCGGCAGGGATTCGATATTTGAAAATGTACAGAAATACAATATACAAAAAATCTATCTCACCATTCCGAGCGCAACGGCGGAGGAGAAGAGAGACATCCTGAATATCTGCAAGGAGACAGGCTGCGAGATACTCCAGCTTCCGGGCATGTATCAGATCATGAATCAGGATGTAAATGTCAGCAAGTTAAAGAAGGTTGAGATCGAAGACCTCCTTGGCAGGGATCCGATCAGAACAGACCTTACCAAAGTCATGGAGATGCTTAAAGGCAAAGTTGTTCTTGTTACGGGAGGCGGCGGGTCCATCGGTTCGGAGCTTTGCAGACAGATCGCGGCAAATGATCCGAAGCAGCTCATCATTTTTGATATTTATGAAAATAACGCTTATGCTATACAGCTTGAGCTGAGAGAAAAATATCCTGATTTAAATCTTGTTACTCTTATCGGTTCGGTAAGGGATTCAAGAAAGATATTTGACGTATTTAAGACTTATCGTCCACAGATAGTTTATCATGCGGCGGCTCACAAGCATGTGCCTCTTATGGAGGACAGCCCTTGCGAGGCTATTAAGAATAACGCCATCGGTACTTACAAGACCGCATATGCGGCTATGGTGAACGGCTGTGAGAGATTTGTTCTTATCTCTACTGACAAAGCGGTTAACCCGACAAATATCATGGGCGCAAGCAAGAGACTCTGCGAGATGATAATCCAGAGCTTTGACGCCAAGATCAAAGAGGGCAAGGCTAATGAGATCCCGCAGTTATTTACGCACCTTGGAAGCGAAAATGCGGATAAGACTAGCGATGGCAGCATATATAAGAATATAAAGACTGAATATGTGGCTGTTAGATTTGGAAACGTTCTCGGAAGCAACGGTTCGGTAATACCGATATTTGAAAAGCAGATCGCCAAGGGCGGACCGGTTACCGTAACAGATAAGAATATCGTAAGATACTTTATGACAATAGCGGAGGCCGTAAGCCTCGTGCTGCTTGCCGGTACATATGCGAACGGCGGCGAGCTTTACGTGCTTGATATGGGAAGCGAGGTCAAGATCGACACGCTTGCCAGAAACCTTATCAAGCTTTCAGGATACAGACCTGATGTGGATATCAAGATCGAGTACACCGGATTAAGACCGGGCGAGAAGCTTTATGAAGAAAAGCTCATGGCAGAGGAAGGACTTAAGAAGACTGCCAACGACCTTATCTTCATTGGATGTCCGATACCTTTCAATATTGAAGAGTTCCTCGCACAGCTCGACGAACTGATGCTTGCGGCTTACTCAAATAAGGAAAATATAAGAGATTATGTTGCAAAGATGGTCAATACATATCATCCGGCAGATAATTAATAATGTGTACCATATTATCATATAATGCTTTAAGGACTGCCGACGGGCAGGAGCAATAAAACAGATTGGAGAACAAATGGTTTATTCTGATATTTTAGAGGCGATGGGAAATACGCCGCTGATCCGGCTTAACAAACTTACAGGACCTGATGACGCGAGGGTTCTGGTAAAATATGAAGGCATCAATGTGGGAGGTTCGATCAAGACAAGAACTGCGCATAAGATGATCGAGGAAGCCGAGAAAAGAGGCGAGCTTAAACCGGATTCGATCATAGTTGAGCCGACAAGCGGCAATCAGGGAGTAGGACTTGCTTTGGTCGGTGCGGTAAAAGGATATAAGGTCATTATCATCATGCCGGATTCGGTGAGCAGGGAGAGAAGGCTTCTTGTAAAACAGTACGGAGCAGAGGTGAGACTTGTTCATGACGCGGGCGATATCGGAGAATGTATCGACAGGTGCATTAAGATGGCGCTGCAGATGAAGGAGGAGAACGATAAGGTATTTGTGCCTAACCAGTTCGCGAATACTGATAATCCGAGAGCACATATCGAGGGAACCGCGCTTGAGATATTAGAGCAGGTCGACGGTAAGATCGACGGCTTCTGTTCGGGAGTTGGAACGGGAGGAACTCTTACCGGAGTCGGAAGGATACTTAAAGAAAAGAATCCGGATATCGAGATAGTTGCGGCGGAGCCTGAGAATGCCGCCATACTTTCGGGAGGAAATGTGGGTACACATCTTCAGATGGGTATAGGCGACGGACTGATCCCGGATATCCTTGATACTAACATTTATAACGATATATATATCATAACCGATATGGAGGCAATCTCGGTTACCAAGAAGCTTGCCGCCATGGAGGGAATACTTTGCGGAATATCAAGCGGAACCAACGTGTGCGCAGCGCTCAGACTGGCGAAGAAGCTTGGAAAGGGCAAGACGGTCGTGACGGTGCTTCCGGATACGGGCGAGAGATATTTCAGTACGCCGCTGTATGAAGAAGATGTGAGATATTAAGATCAAGTATGTAAGATAAAAACGAGCAGGGAAAACCCTGCTCGTTTCATTTTACTTAAGACACATAGCCGCTTTACGGCTGCGGTATATTGATTTAACGCTTTAATACTTTATTGATGGTTTCCTGAACTTTGGCAGCGATGCCGTTACCTTCAGCTTTCTGATCATTTTCTTCGTTATTCTCATCTTCGTCTTCATTTTCAACGATATCTTTAAGAATCCTTACTCCGCCGATATAAGGGATCTCTCTTGCCTTGCCCATTACGCAGTTGGCGATACCTATAGCAGAGACTAATATGTAGGCTATTATAAATAATACCATTATAATAAAGAAAAGTATTCCGATAAACGGTATCTTTGATAAAAGTGAAAGAATGATTATTATCACCGTTGCGGGAATGGCAAGTACAAGACCCTGATTACAGTGAAAACGCACATATTTTGAACCTCTCATTAAGAAAAGAGGCAGTATCAGAAGCCATGAAAGGTATGCGATTATTGCCATAGGCATATAGAGTCCGATCTCATCCCTGTCGTACTGGTCTGTAGTGTCAGGGGTACCGAATGCTATCTGAAGAACTTTTTCTAACATTTTTATATCTCCTTTATATTTTTATCGTTTTTAAATATACGGATTCATTATACAACAAAAACATCGCCCAATCAAGCATTAAACAAAAAACTGATTTATGAGGATTTAAGCAAATGTTAACTTGTATTAATGTAGAAAATCGGGTATTATTGTTAGTAGCAGGGCTGCGTTCCCGAAGCGGACGGCTTTCGGAAATTCAGGCTGCAGCAAAGAAAGGAAATTTAAAATGGATGAGAGATTGAAATGTCTTGCGCAAAGACTTGTAAACTATTCTATGAAGGTTAAGAAGGGAGATAAGGTGTATGTCCATTATACCGGCATAGATACCAGACCGCTGGCGATCGCGGTGATCGATGAGGTATATAAGGCAGGCGGGGTTCCGTTTGTTGAATTTACGGATAAGCAGGTACAGAGGAAGCTCCTTATGGGGTTGTCGAAGAAACAGATAGAATTGATGGCGGAGCATGACGCGAAGCTTATGGACATGATGGACTGCTATGTCGGGATAAGGGGACCTGAGAATGTAAATGAGCTTGCCGATGTGCCTTCGGATAAGATGGAGCTATATGAAAGTATTTATTCAGCGAAGGTTCATCACGAGATAAGGGTTAAAAAGACCAGATGGGTTGTTTTAAGATATCCGAATGAGTCAATGGCGCAGCTTTCGGGAATGAGCCTTGAAGCGTTTGAAGATTTTTATTATAAAGTATGCTGCCTTGACTATTCTAAGATGGCTGACGCCATGAATAAGCTGGTAGAGAGAATGAACCGCACCGATAAGGTCAGGATAATCGCGCCGGGAACAGATCTCAGGTTTTCTATAAAAGATATCCCTGCGATCCCTTGCGCGGGAGAGCTCAATATACCTGACGGCGAAGTCTACACGGCGCCTGTAAGGGATTCAGTCAACGGAACCATAACCTACAACACGCCGTCGGTTGAACAGGGATTCACATTTGAAAATATCAGCCTGACTTTTAAGGACGGAAAGATCATTAAGGCAACCGCAAACGATACGGAGAGGATCAACAAGGTATTCGACATAGATGAGGGAGCAAGGTATGTGGGAGAATTTGCCATCGGCGTTAATCCTTATGTTACAGAGCCGATGAAGGATATCCTGTTCGATGAGAAGATCAAGGGAAGCCTGCATTTTACGCCGGGCAACTGCTATGACGACGCCTATAACGGAAATCAGTCGGCGCTGCACTGGGATCTGGTGCTCATCCAGAGAGCCGAGTGGGGCGGCGGAGAGATCTGGTTTGACGATGAGCTTATAAGAAAAGACGGAATATTTGTGACGGAGGATCTTAAGTGTCTTAATCCGGAAAATCTCGTCTGACAATAACAGATTTCATGAGCGCAAAGCGCAGAAGGATCTGTTATCTACACGGTAACATGACAACAGAGACATTAATATAAAAACGGAGGTGCAGCATGGGAAAGAGAAGAGTTATTTTAATGATATTGGACAGTGTCGGGATCGGAAAAGCCAAGGACGCCGCAATATTCGGGGATACAGGTTCAGATACACTGAAGGCGGCTCTGACTTCAGACAGCAGTCTTATGCCTAACATGGGAAAAATAGGACTCTTTAACATTGATGAAATGGAATGGGCAACATCTGAGAAGTGTCCGACAGGATCTTTCGCAAGGCTTTGTGAGGCTTCCATGGGAAAAGATACCACGACCGGGCATTGGGAGATCGCGGGTATTATCTCACAGAAACCCATGCCGACATTTCCGAAGGGATTTCCGGAACCGCTTATAAACAGTATTAAAGAGGCTACGGGAAGAGGGATCCTTTGCAACATGCCTTATTCGGGAACGGCGGTCATAAGGGATTACGGTCCGCAGCACATAAAGAGCGGAGATCTTATAATATATACTTCTGCTGACAGCGTGCTTCAGGTTGCGGCGCATGAAGATGTCATAAGCGTTGAGGAACTCTATGATATCTGCCAAAAGATCCGTAAACTGTGCACCGGCGAGTATGCGGTCGGAAGAGTCATAGCGAGACCGTTTACGGGAACGTTTCCTGATTTTGTGAGGACGGCGGGAAGGCATGATTTTTCTTTGGAACCTCCGAAGGAGACTATGCTCGACAGGATCTGCGCGCAGGGACTTAAGGTTAAGGCTGTGGGCAAGATAAATGATATTTTTGCGGGCTGCGGCATATCCGAATTTGTCAGGACTTCATCCAATATGGAAGGAGTAGACAAGACTCTCGAGTATATTAAAGAGGACGAGGGCGGGCTTATATTTACCAACCTCGTGGATTTTGATATGCTCTACGGACACAGGAATGATATTGAAGGTTATAAAAAGGCTCTTATCGAATTTGATAACAGGCTTCCGGAGATCACGGCCGCGTTAAAGGAAGATGACGTGCTGATGATAACTTCGGATCACGGCTGCGATCCTTCAACGGTATCAACAGATCATTCAAGAGAGAATACTTTCCTTGTTGTCTATGGAAATAATATCAAAGCGGGACTTAACCTTGGCACAAGGGAGACTTTCGCGGACATAGCGGCAACGATACTCGAATATCTCGGCGTCGCGGGACAGACGGACGGAACATCTGTATTTGAAGATATTATTACTGACGGATTTGTAACGGGAAGAGTGGATCATACCAATCTGAATGTGGCTGCGAGCAGCGCCGATATAGAGACTCTCTGCGCGGAGGCGAAGAGATATAAGGCGGCAAGCGTCTGTGTTGCGCCATATTATGTAAAGAAAGCCAAAGATCTTCTGAAAGATGAGGTCAAGGTATGCACCGTCATAGGATTCCCGAACGGATACAACAAGACCAGCATAAAATGCGCGGAGGCGCAGGCTGCGATAGAAGACGGCGCGGACGAGATTGATATGGTAATCAATCAGGGAATGGTGAAGGACGGACTCTTCTTCTCGATAGGCGATGAGATCGCTGCCGTAAAGAAAGTCTGCCAAGACCATGTGTTAAAAGTCATAATCGAGACCTGCATGCTCTCGAAAGATGATATAGTAAGGCTCTGCGATGTGGCTGCGGATGCGGGAGCGGATTTTGTCAAGACTTCCACAGGGTTCGCGAAGTCGGGAGCGACTATCGAAGCAGTTAAGCTTATGAGAAAGTCAAGTCCGGCAAGACTCGGCATCAAGGCTTCGGGCGGCATAAAGAATATCTGGGACGCGAAGGCATTTCTTGCGGCCGGAGCAGACAGGATCGGAACCAGCCGGATAATAGGAAAACTTATAGAAAACGGTGAAGAGGGACAGGATAAGGTACTCTCAGAAAATATGAAGCTCATGGAGGCTGCAAAAGAGGCAAGGCTTAAGGCGTACGCGCCGTATTCGCGCTATACGGTAGGAGCCGCGCTGCTCTGCAATGACGGCAGGGTATTCAAAGGCTGTAATGTTGAAAACGCGGCATTTTCACCGGGCTGCTGCGCAGAGAGGACAGCAGTGATCAAGGCGATCAGCGAGGGTGCTTACGGCTTCAAAGCGATCGCGATCGCGGGCGGAAGACTCGGAGAAGATACAGGAACGACAGCACCTTGCGGTGTGTGCAGACAGGTACTGAGTGAATTCTGCGGACCTGATATGGATATCATCATGCAGTACGGCGGAGGCATAAAGGTTGTCAAGCTCGGACAGCTGCTGCCGGAGAATTTCAGGCTGATATAGGCTTGCTGCCGGTAATATGGAAAGGGGAGACGGTTCCATGAGAATGTATGACCTCATTGAAAGAAAGAAAAGAGGACAAAGACTTGAAGGTGAAGAGATCAGGCAGATAATCGAGGGATACTGCAAAAAAGAGATCCCGGATTATCAAATGTCGGCGCTCCTTATGGCAATATGGTTCAACGGCATGGATGAAAAAGAACTGACAGATCTTACTTATGCGATGGCAGAGTCGGGAGACACGCTTGATCTTTCGGGCATAGAGGGTAAAAAGGTCGATAAGCACAGCACGGGAGGAGTCGGAGACAAGACAACTCTTATCGTGGCTCCGATAGCCGCGGCCTGCGGGCTGAAGGTGGCAAAGATGAGCGGAAGAGGACTCGGACATACCGGCGGCACAATAGATAAACTTGAGTCTATACCGGGGTACCGGACGACTATACCGAGAGAAGAATTCATAAGAAATGTGAATGTTTCGGGACTCAGCGTCATAGGACAGTCGGGAGAGCTTGCGCCGGCCGATAAGCTGATATACGCGCTGCGCGACGCGACGGCAACGGTTGACAGCATACCGCTGATCGCCTCATCGATAATGAGCAAGAAGCTTGCAGCCGGAGCGGACTGTATAGTGCTTGATGTAAAGACGGGCAGCGGAGCGTTCATGAAGACCGAAGAGGAGGCCTTTGAACTTGCCCGAACCATGATAAAGATCGGTGAAAATGCAGGAAGAAAGATGGCGGCGCTTATTACCGATATGGATACTCCGCTTGGCAGAGCAGTAGGCAACAGCCTTGAAGTGATCGAAGCGGTTGAAGTCCTTAAGGGCGAGGGACCGCAGGATCTTCTGGAAATATGTCTTGAGCTTTCGGCTAAGATGCTTGAACTGGCGGGGCTTGGAGATGAAGAAGAATGCAGGGCCAAGGCAAGGGAAGCCGTTGGCAGCGGAAAGGCGTTTGAAAAGCTTGTTGAGATGGTAAGCCTTCAGGGCGGGGATACGGAAGTGATAAAGAATACGCAGCTTTTTAAGAAAGCGGAATATGTTTATCCGGTATACGCCGGGAAGGACGGTTACATTTTAAAGATGGATGCCGAAAAGATAGGCGAGGCAGCCATGATGCTGGGAGCGGGCAGAAAGACCAAGGAAGATAAGATCGACATGTCGGCCGGAATAATACTTGCGGGAAAGACCGGAGACAAGGTCGCCGAGGGCGAAGAGATCGCGTACATGTACACGAACATTACCGATCCCGATATCGTATCGGATGCGGAAAAATGCCTTAGATCTGCTTACATTTACGCTGATGAAAAACCTGAAAAAAAGCCGCTGATCTATAAAAAAATATGAAAAACATATATTTATAGATGTATAAAATATTTACATTACTGATAATATTTGTTATAATGTGATAACAGCGAATGCCCGTCGTGCCTGCGCGCAAGGGCTGCAGTAAGATTTAATGTATTTTTATTATTTGGAAGGAGAAACATCATGTCGTTTGGAAAGAATCTTGAAAGACTCAGAAAAGAGTTCAAGGTAAGTCAGGCAGAGATAGGAAGAGTTCTGGGCGTGACCCAGCAGATGATAAGCAACTATGAGAAAGACTGCAATGAACCTAATTTTGCAGGTCTTGTTAAGATAGCGGAATATTTCGGTACATCTACGGATGCGCTTTTGGATCATTATCCTGTTTCGGATGAGTATGTAAGGAGCCAGAGAGACAGGCTGTTAAGATATTATGACGGTCTTTCAAGCGCCGACAGAGACAAGTGCTTTACAGTTGTCCAGACGGTTGTAAGCCTTAACCGCTAAGCGGGGTAAAAGCTGCGGCGATCATCAGAAGATGCCGGGCGATCTTTAAATAGTTATCTGAAAGGAGCAGTTAAAATGAAAATTTTATTCTGCAATATAGCATTTATGAAATATTACAGAGGAGTTATAGAAGGGGTTGACGAACCTGTAAACTTATGTGTCAGGACAAAGGATCTTTCACAGGTTCAGGAGCAGTTTAATTTCCTGCCTTGCGATATGGAAGACAGAAGAGTGTGTCTCGGATTTTTCTCGGCAAAGAACGCCGGAGGAAGCAAGTCCGGACAGGTTCATATAGAAGAGATGCAGGGAGTAAGCGAGGAGGATTCGGTTGTTGAACATGTTCTGGTCGTATGGTGCGCCAAGAAAGAGGGTAATGACAACAGAACGGTTGTTGTAGGCTGGTATAAAGATGCTACGGTTTACAGATATTATCAGGAAGCTGTATTCGGTGAAGGAGAAGAAGAGTATCATCAGCTTTACAATGTTGTGGCGGATGCGGAAAACTGTGTTCTGCTCCCGGTAGGTGAAAGAAGCAGATACACAAGATGGAACATACCTAGAAAGAAGGGCTCCACAGGTCCTGCGTTCGGTTTCGGAACCTCAACGGTATGGTTCGCACAGGAAGAAAAAGCGGAACAGTTCATAAAAGATCTGGCTGCAAGGATAGACGGTTATTATGAAGATAACCTGATGGATGCGGAGATACAGTAAATAGAATTAAAAATGAAAGCGCAGGGAAAACATTTCCCTGCGCTTTTTAATTAAATAACGATGATTTCAGGACTTTTCCGTCTTTGGTAACAAGGATGGCTTCCGTTCCTTTAAGCTCTTCTACAAGTTTCATCGCGTTCTCGCTTCCCATCAGTATCATGCAGGTGCTTAAGATATCGGCCTCGACTCCGGAATCCGAGATGACGGTTGCCGACACAAGATCGGTGTCCGCGCTCATGCCGGTAGAAGCGGATAAGATGTGGTGATAGAATTTTCCTTCATATTCAAAACACCTTTCATATATGCCGCTGGTAATGACGCTGGAATTGTCTATATCCCTGACTACGGTAACTGTCTTGTCTTTATCAAACGGATCCTTTATTCCTATCTTATAACCTTCCCTGTCGGGAGCGTTGCCGAGGCAGGTGATATTTCCGCCGAGATTTATGACTGCGTTCTTAAAACCTTCTTTTTTAAGCAGCTCCGCGATACGGTCTCCTATATAACCTTTGGCGCAGGCTCCGAGATCAATTGTGGTCCCTGCCGGAAAATGAATGTAATATCCGTTCCCGTCTTCGGAAAGAGTGATCTTTGAGGAATCGACATTTTTCAAAGCCTCCGCTATCGCGGCTTCATCCGGAACCGGTGAGGCGTCGAACTTATCTTTTCCGTACTTGCTGCCGAAGTCCCAGAGAACGAGCAGTGGTTCGATGGTGATGTCAAAGTCGCTGCAGTATTTATCATGTGCTTTCAGGGATTCGGAGATCATGTCATATAACGGTCTGCTGATCTTAAGGTTGAGGCTGTTATGTACAGTGCCGGTGTTTTCGGTTCCCGTATTCGTTTTATTGAGTCTTGATGTTTCGTTCAGCTTGTAAAGCTCGCTCTTTTCATCCTTTGAACTGCAGATATAAGTATATTCATCACAAAGTTCAAAAGCTTTCTTAATTGCTGCTTCGCAGTCTTTACGGTTATGTATGCTGTCCCTGTAAAGAGTGATGCTTACGGGAGTATCGAAATATATTCCGTTCAAAGTCACCTTTTCGTCCGGCTTGGGAAGTTCTAAAGATATGTCCAAAGACAGGTCAAGATGATTGACGAAATGCACTATTCCCACCAGCAATAATGAGACGGCAAGAATTATGATGGCGGCGTTCACTTTATTTTTTGATGAATTATCCATGGTCTTGTCCTCCTTTGCCTCTATAGTACAGCCATCTTTAAAATTTGTAAATATTGAATTTCAAGTAACCCTGATATGCCGGTTTTTTAAATATTTGTTGAATAATACTGGATATTAATGTCGGATTATGATATAATAATATTCTTATATGTCTGATCGTGCAGACAACCATAAAGCCAGAGAGCTGTGAAAGGAACGTAATGATGAGAAAAGATAAAAAGGATTTGTCTGGATCTGATAAAGAAGAGTTTGATATACATTTTCACGATAATGATGATATCATGCTGTTTAACGCGCCGGATGAAGAACCTGATGATGAAGCCGGTCTGATGGAATTTGATAATGATGATGATTATCCTGAAGATATTGAGGCGGTTGCGCTTGCCATGTCGGACGATCCGGTAAAACTTTATCTTAAAGAGATAGGCAGTTACCCTCTTTTAAGTGTTGAGGAAGAGATAGAACTGGCAAAACTGATAGAAAAAGGCGACCAGCAGGCCAAGAAACGTCTTTCGGAATCCAATCTCAGGCTTGTGGTTTCGATCGCGAAAAGATATGTGGGGCGGGGACTTTCATTTCTCGATCTGATCCAGGAAGGAAATCTCGGACTGATAAAGGCCGTTGATAAGTTTAATTATAAGAAGGGGTTTAAGTTCAGTACCTATGCCACATGGTGGATAAGACAGGCGATCACCCGCGCCATAGCCGATCAGTCAAGAACGATAAGGATACCTGTGCACATGTCGGAGATCATCAACCGCACTTACAGGGAATCAAGAGCACTGGTCCAGGAACTTGGCCGCGAACCAACCGAAGCGGAACTTGCGCAGCGTATGGAGCTTCCGGTTGAAAAAGTGCGGGAGATCTTAAAAGTATCAGCCGAACCGGTTTCACTGGATACTCCTGTCGGTGAAGAAGATGACAGTCATCTGGGCGACTTTATCAAAGATGAGTCGATCGCGGGACCTGAGGATGCGGCGTCTTATACGATGCTGCAGGAACAGATAGACAAGCTGCTTTCAACCCTGACGGAACGGGAGAAGAAAGTCATAATACTTCGTTTCGGACTTGATGACGGCAGGGCAAGAACGCTTGAAGAGGTTGGACGCGAGTTTAATGTGACAAGGGAAAGAATAAGACAGATCGAAGCGAAGGCGCTTAGGAAACTGAGTCATCCCAACAGGCTCAGGCAGCTTAAAGGGTATGAATTAATATAAGCTTCCGGGGGCAGAATGTGAGTATACGGTCAAGTGCAGGCGGGGCAACAGGATCTTCCCGCGGCGCGGGACTTGAATGTGAAAAAAGGAAAACAGGTGGATCATGATTAGAATAGCTATGATGGTGGCAAGGCGCATACTGCATGTGCCTTTCTGGTATTACCGAATCTGTAAATATGGTGATACCGAAAAATACAGTGAAGAAGAAAGATATTCCTATCTCAGGATGATAGGTTTTCATGCTGTGAAGGTTTCAAGGGTCAATATCATATGTTCGGGACTTGAGAATCTTCCGAAAGAGAACGGCTATCTGATCACGCCGAATCATCAGGGAATGTTTGACTGCGTAATGTTTCTTTATACTCATGAGAGACCGTTTAATATTGTAAATAAAAAAGAAGTCCGCCATTTTCCGGTGCTTGGCAGAGTGTTCGATGCGTTCGGCGCGCTGGAGATGGACAGGGAGGATGTGCGCCAGTGCATGAAGGTCATCATAAAGATGAGCGAAGATATCAGGAACGGTCTCAATTATGTCATATTTCCGGAAGGTACCAGAAGTAAAAACGGCAACAGCCTGGGAACTTTTAAGGGCGGAACATTTAAAGCCGCGACCAAGGTTAAGGCACCGATAGTACCGGTAGCCATTATAGATTCATTTATTCCTTTTGACCGTAACAGTATAAGAAAATGCACTACACAGATACATTATCTGCCGCCTCTGTATTATGAGGATTATAAAGATATGAAGACGACAGAGATAGCGGTGCTGGTGCATGACATGATACAAAAGAAGATCAATGAAGAGCTGGCAAAGGGAAACAGCACTGCACAGAGATGATCGTATTATTGCATCTATCCGGATATTATGCTTGCTAAAAACCATTGTTGCAAGTATAATTATCTCTATAAAAACCAGTTGTTGAATCCGCCGTTTGTAAAGGCGGAGGTATTTTGGACAAACTAAGAGGACGAATAATGTCCCAGGCATTTACGGAGGTAAAAAATATGATACGAAGATTTAAAAGAGCAATGCTTGCGGCCGCAGCAGGTATCATGGCGTTTACGGCGATACCTGATAAAGCATTGGCCGAGACTGATTACAAAGGATTCAAGCTGCCGTTTGAACTTACGGCTCCTGAGAATGTGGCTGTTTCATGGATGGAAGGAAACGATTCCGAAAACACCTGTACTATGTCTTACAGCATGAACGATTCCATGAATGAATGGATGGTAAAGATGGCAGATCCTAACTCCCATGACGAGATGTGCGAGAAACTTGTCAATGAATACAAGATGTCGGATCTGTGGGTTGAATATCAGGTTGACTGGGCGATCGATGATCCGGAAAACGGCTGGCATTACAATGAGTACTGGGATAACAAAGGACTTGATAAGGATTATCACTCCCATGTAGGAGAATGGGACTATATTGACCTTGGAATAGGCAGTACGGATAAGGTAAATGACGTATGGCTTTTCAGAGGAAGAGCTATCAACATTGATCCTGATGATGATGAGGAAGTTAAAAAATCAGAAAATGAATGGTGGTTCGGAAACGAGTTCATACCGGGACTTAAGAATCAGCTTAAGGAAGACCAGTATACGCTCGTTGAAAATGAAGACAAGACAGAACAGTATGTAAAGATCGACTTCGCTCGGCATACGGTCTATGTGCGCGCAAGATATGTCGCAACAGTGCGCACGGATGATGCGGATGATGTATTTATCTTTTCAGACTGGTCCAATATAGCTTCCTGCGGAAAGGATGAAGAGAAATACGAGCCGCTTACAAAGGATACTTTAAAGGCTCCTGACATTTCTGACATAGCTTATTATAAAGATGACTTTAACGGCTGGCCTCAGATAACCTGTAAGCTTGTTGTTCCTGAGGATCTGACCACGGCGCTTACAAAGATGCAGGCTGTTGGAGGCTACATGTCTATAGAATGGGAAGCAAGAGTTCCTGACGGCAAATGGGTTGGACTTCAGGGTGACTGGACCTTAAAGACAGGCGACCTGATCATCGCGCTTCAGAACCTTGGAGAAGCGCTTTCGGAAGGTACCGACAGCGAGACAAAGACCGTGCTTGAAAAAGGGTCGCCGGTAGAGCTTCGCGCACGCTATTTCTGCAAGCAGTATGAAAAACTTAACGGAGAAGAGCTTGAAGACCTTTATTCAGATTATACAGTGCTTACCTTCGGAACCGAGGAACTTGTAAAACCTGAACAGGAGCCTGTTAAGGAAGAAGAACCAGCCAAGGAAGAAGAACCTCAGAAGGAAGAGAAGAAAGTAGAAAAGAAGGAAAAGGAAGAAGACGACAAGTGCGGACTCTGCGGATTCTGCCCTCAGCCTCTCGGAATATGCATATTTATCTGGATAGCTATAATAATCGCGATCGTAATAATCGTTATCGTAGTGTTAAAGCTTAAGGGAGATTCTTCGGACAAGGAAAAGAAGAAATAATTAAGATAAGATCCAACAGATAATGCCCGCCGGAAAAACCGGCGGGTTTTTCATACTTTAAAGCTTGATAAAGTTGGCGTTTAGGGGTACAATAGCTTTTATCAGTGCAAAATGAACTATAATATAGGAGAAATTGAAAATGAGCGATTGCAACAGCAACTGCAGTTCCTGCTCTAAGGACTGTTCATCAAGAAAACCATCGAGAGAGGATATGCTCGAGCCTGTCAATACATTCAGCAGGGTTAAAAAAGTTATCGGAGTCGTAAGCGGAAAGGGCGGAGTAGGAAAGTCATTTATCACTTCTTATCTTGCAGTCCTTCTCAACAGAAAGGGATTCAAGACAGCTGTTCTTGACGCGGATATCACCGGACCTTCGGTTCCGAAGGCGTTCGGTCTTAAAGGTCTTGCCAAGGGAAGCGAGATGGGGATCCTGCCGTTTGAATCAAAGAACGGCATAAAGGTCATGTCGGTCAACTTCCTTCTTGAAACGGAAGAGACGCCGGTCATCTTCAGGGGACCTGTGATCTCTGGAGTGGTAAAGCAGTTCTGGACGGAGACCGTATGGGATGAGGTTGATTATATGCTGGTGGACATGCCGCCGGGAACAGGCGATGTGCCGCTTACCGTATTCCAGTCTATACCGCTTGACGGGATAATAATAGTAACTTCTCCGCAGAAGCTTGTATCCATGATCGTGAGCAAGGCGGTGAACATGGCTCGTACCATGCAGATACCGATCCTCGGAGTTATTGAGAATTACAGTTATGTCCAGTGCGGAAACTGCGGCGAGAGGATAAGCGTATTCGGTGAAAGCCATATCGAAGACATATCCGAGAGGGAAGGCATTGACATTCTCGCGAGACTGCCTATCGATCCTATGATAGCTTCCATGGTGGATACGGGATGCATTGAGGAACTCAAGACAACAGAACTCGACGAGTGCTGCGATACGCTTCTTGAAAAGCTTAAGATAACCGAATAACGCCTGTATTTGTGAAAAAAAGGTGAATTATCGGTCTTTGGTATTGTGACGCGGACGTTCGCGTGTTAAAATACCAATCACTTGAAAGATTATATAATGCTGAGTTTTAAAATGCGGGATATGAAATTTTTTAAAACAATTGTGTTAAAAATGGAAAGGACAGAAAATGATAAGGAAAAATATTAAACTTGCGGGAATCCTTCTTTGCGCCGGACTTACATTTGCATCCTGTTCAAAGAGCTCATCAGATGAGCCGGAAGCTGCGAAGAAGGCTGAAACTGCCGAGAAAGGAAGCGATTCTACTTCCGATCCGAGAAAGGTTGAAGATCTGTCGACGCTTGACGTTGATACTGAAGGCATAGATCTTGCGAAGTATTGCAAAAAGCTTGGAAAGTATAAGGGAGTTGAGGTCGAGGTTTTAAGGACGAGCGTAACAGAAGAGGACATAGATAAAGAGATCGCGACCGCGCTTGAATCATATCCTGTATATGAGGAGATCAAAGACAGGGATGTGGCTCAGAATAAGGATTTTGCCAATATCGATTATAAAGGCACCAAGGACGGAGTCGCTTTTGACGGCGGTACTGCAGAAGGTCATCTGCTGGAGCTGGGTTCAAAGTCGTTCATAGAGGGATTTGAAGACGGAGTCGTAGGAATGAAGGTCGGAGAGACCAAGGTGCTCAAGCTTAAGTTTCCTGACAGTTATGAAAATACAGAGCTTGCCGGCAAAGACGTGGAGTTTGAGGTAAAGCTCAACAAGCTTATGAAGCTTGCCGATAAGCAGGAAGCTACGGACGAATGGGTTGAGGCCAACTTTAAGAATATGAGTACTGAGGAAGGAAAGGAGCTTAAGACAGTTCTTGACCTTAGAAATGAGATAAAGAGTTTCCTTTCCGAGCAGAAGACCGAGAATTCTAAGCAGCAGAAGATAAGGAGCGTTATGGACGCTGTTCTTGAAGACAGCGAAATTGCGGACAATCTTCCGAGACAGTGCATTAACTCATATTATAAAGAAGAGTATGAATATGTTGAAAGCATGGCTACGGCGTATGGACTTACTCTTGAGCAGTATCTTGCATATTATAATATGGAGCTTGAAGATTATAAGAACCAGTGTTATGATTACGCGCTTAAGGCGGTCAGGGAAGATGTTATCCTTAAGGCAGTGGCTGACGCCGAAAAGATGGAGATCACAGACGAGTATTACAACAGCGAGATAGAAAAGCTCTATAAGGAATATGAGAAATCCTTCAGCAGCAAAGAAGACTTCGTCGAGCATAACGGCGGAGAGAAGGAAGTAAGAAAGAAACTACTTTTCATCAGGGCGAGAGATTTCGTTGTTGACAATGCAAAAGTGACGAAGGAAGTAGACGAACTGACCACAGAGCCTAGCGATCCGGAAAAGGTTGCCCAGCATGTACAGGGTAATGACGGAGAGAACGAAACGACTGAAAGCGAAGATGATAAGAAGAACGAGGAAAGCGAAGGCGGAAAGACTGAAGACGGAAAGGCTGAAGACGGAAAG
>CACZSY010000141.1 GCA_902783965.1 uncultured Lachnospiraceae bacterium | reverse complement strand
TGTGCACAAATACAAAGTAATCCGATATATTGGAATGAAAAGGAGGATGCGCGAAGTACACAGGTAAGAACGATTTTGCGAAACAATAATGTTTTTGTCAGTGACCAAACGTTGTATGGACATGCAAAGGATAGTACGAATCCGGGAGAAGTGGATCTGATGATCATGAAGAATGCAAAAGATCCGTTGACAATTGTTGAAGCAATGAACATAAATTCTGTTGATAAAAGCTATATTCAGGCTCATTTGAATAAACTTTTAGATGATTATAATCCTAATGGATTACATGAACTGTTTCTTGTCGGGTATGTTCAGAAAGCGAAAACGCATTTTCAGTCATTCTGGAAACGCTATGTAGAGTATATAACTAAAGCAGATGCTGGTGATTTTCTTTATAAGTCAATGAATGAGTGCGAAACAAATAACCATTTTATCAAGCATGCGGTAGTTGAATACAGCTGTGATGGGGCTATGTTTACAGTTCATCATATATGTATGCGTGCGGGTGACTGAAAAATATACTCATATGTCGTCTTGATGGAGTTCTTTCATATTGTCGGTATAAGAACTCCCTTTTGGATTGCCAGTTATCATAAATGCGTTTTTTTGTGTTGCCATACTGGTGGATAGTTACAAGGAAATAGTATAAATAGGGCTTTCATATTTTGAATTACAGTATCAACGCCATTGTTGCTATAAGAACGCGAAACATATCGATACAAAGAGGTAAATGAATGTCTGAAACTAATAATAAAGGATTGTTATCATGTAGATGTACATACTGTGGTGCTCCTATTGAGATATCACCTGACGTAGAAGTTGTGACATGCGAATACTGTGATACCTCATTCAGAGTTGAAAAGGCGACCAAAGAAGAAGTAATAATAAATAATATCCAAAACATAAACATCGAGAAGAAAGGTTTCGGCCAAGCTGCAATTGAATTTCTCGATAGGAGAGCTGAAGCTTATGAAAGGGCAGCGGCTGAAGAGAGGGCTCGACAAGCGGAGAGAGAAGCAAGAAAAAGAAAAATATTGTTAACGATAGGAAAGGTATTTCTCTGGATATATTTCTTCCCGATAATGCTAACAATTTACATTGTTAAGAAACGAAAGGAGGAAAGGGAGAAATTACAGTATAATTCAAACAACTCTCTTGATTTAGACGAACCAATAGTTCGCAGGAATCCTGTTTCTTTAAAACAACCTGTATATGAAGAACGAGCTTCCATCGTATTGTGGATATTCTTAATTGCTATAGTTTTGATATTCACGCTTGCAATATGGCTTGTGATAGATACAGATCCAAATATTTCAATCAGCTCGACGCCTTTCTCAAATCCTACTATGGCGCCTACAGCGAGTCCTGATGTCAAATGGTATGATCGAGAACCTATTCAGATTGGGGACGGTTCTTTTACGGAAGAAACTGTATCAGAAACATCCGATGTTTTCAGGTACGTAATTCCAAAAGCATGGCGTGTTGCTGAAAATAATGGTTGGAAATACTATTATCCATTTGAAGATACAAATAGAACCTCTATAAACGTAGCGGTTGAGACGTTAAAAGATTATGATGAAAACTATTTCGATAATCTTTCAACAAATGACCAAAAAGAGATTCTTGATAATTATCTTAAATCGATAATAAATACAGGAATGGTAAATAATTATACGGCATATCCTTGTGATGTGCGGGGGATGAGAGGAGTGTATATTGTTGGTGACTATGTAAACCAAGATTTGGGTGTGGAGGGGAAAATCCATATTACAACAGTATTTGCAAAAAATAAATATATTATGTTCTGTGCGATGATGGCAGATGATAAGCACAACATTGAGATTAATGATTATTGTGCAGTACTCCGTAGTCTTGAGATTGTCAGCTGACAATAAACTAATAATAATCCAAGTTTAGATTTTATTATATGTAGTGTGTTCGTAAAAGATACCTCTGAGTTTGTGGATGAAACGATAATTGCAGACATCTTATATCGTTCTTCGTGCAAGTAAGTGCTGTCGTCCTCTGGGATAATATTAAAAAAGGAACAAATTATATAAATAAATCACCAAATGTAGCTTAAGCACTTGCATCTTTCGGTAAATACGGTTTAAATAAAACAACATTTGTCACTGAGGGAGGCAAGCAGCATGAACAATTTTCAAATATCATTAAAAGCGGCGCGGGTC
>CACZSY010000140.1 GCA_902783965.1 uncultured Lachnospiraceae bacterium | reverse complement strand
CACCCATAATATCACCAACTTTCTTAAACCATTAGCTCTCTCTTATTGCCACGATTTCATCAGAAGTAAGCAATCCATGCTTTACCCGATACACATTTCTAGCATTAAGAAGATTTTCATTAGTCATAGATCCAGTTTCAAATTCATTTTCCTCATCATCCGCATTTGCACAAAAATAAAATCTCTCTTCATAGGTTACCTTATCCCCCTTCAGAGTAATGGTAGCAAAGCGTTTTCTTTCTTCAACTTCATGTGTCTTGTCGCATAAAGGACAATTCATATGAATCTTTTTAATTAATGTGCTGGACTCCATAGTTTGCCTCCTTTCTTTTCCATTACGCATATGGGAATTTCATAGGATCCTTTGCATAATGGAATGACACGCATAGTACGTGTCGCATCTGATCTCCCTTAATTTTTAACTTCACATAAACAAGCCTTCTATTGATGTCTTTTCCAAAAACAAATAATAGCGGTGGATTCAAGTCGTCTTTATCAATCTTTGTCTCAGAATATTCGGAAACTGTTAACTCCTTAAGTCTCTCAACCACATCCCACATATCATAATCTAGATCCAATAGTGTGTATGGAGTTGAATGTTCTTCATCATTAGGTTTTTCCTTTTTAATAAGTATGAGATCAGAATTTATATTAAACTCCTCTCTTTCCAGAAGCTCTTTCAATTCTTCCAAGAAAGCGATGACTTCTATTTTTTTCGATTGTATGCTAAGAAAAATATCAATTACCTCCCTCACCATATATACTATCATTTGATAGTATACATATCAATTGATGCTTTGTCAAGAATCCTTTTACAGAATCAATAGAACGTGTGTGTTATAAAAACAGCCCGCAGTCCTCATTATTTCTTAAGTATCCAGATCAGATTACTTTGGTACCTGGCTGCGGAAGACGGATCATTTAGATCTTCCTTGTCCCCCTTATAGCCGCGGTAAATATTCAACACCTCATAACCGCACAATTCAGCTAAAAGAAATACCTCAGAGCGATAAGTCTGTCTCATTAAAAGAGGCCTTATACGTTCTCCGATAACATTTCCCTCACTATCATATTCCACAAATTCAACAACACCGCCCCCTCCGTATTTCTTTGCAAGTTCCAGGTAAAAATTCTGAAAACCTTCGTGAGCATCAAACTCAGAAAACATCACTTCAAGGTATCTGTCATAGTTTTCCGCAACATCTTTGTAATTATGTAAATCCATCTTTTTTCCTCCCACATATTGGTACCTGTCACCTAATTCCCTGTCACCATATCGCACACCTATTATCTAAAGCGCCCTGTATGGATACTGCTTGTTTTATGATTGATATAACCTACAATCGTAATTTTCTCAAGTCCTATTGAGGTATCCCGTAAAAAGCAAAATATATGATCATTGAAATAAGATCGATCAGCAATATCGCTCCTATCACTATGCATGCGATCTTAAGCCCCTTCTTTGCTTTTTTCTTATTATCTTCTGTTAATACATGCTCTTTAAAATCACTATACATATCGAATTTCACAACCTGTTCCGATGTCTCTTCTTTTTTCGTAGCTTTATTAAGCACAAGTTCGTCCAGCGAGATATCAAAAAGTTCACTGATCGCAACAAGTTTCTCCATATCCGGTGAAGATTCTCCGACCTCCCATTTGGAAATCGTTTGGCGGGAAACATTCAATCGATTTGCGAGTTCTTCCTGCGAAAACCCTTTTTGCTTACGAAGTTCATAAAGTTTATTATTGAATTCCATTATCATTTCTACCTTTCCTGATATAAAGAATAACGCAAATCGTTATTATGATCATGACCGTTGTTGCAATTCCTGCCTCAAATCCATATTCAGATCCATTGATAATGTCATGTTTATTTATCTTGATCAAAAACAGGCCTTCCATCTTTGCATCATTTCCCGATACCGTAAGACCAAGAATTATGTTTAAAGCAAAATTCCACGCCGCATGAAGTCCACAAGATATCCATATGTTCTTACGCCATAAAACAATTATAGAGAACAGAATAGATATAAGGTATAGATTTGCAATGCCGATCAATGCATAAACCAATCCCGAATCCAGAATTGGTGTCATGATCAGATGCGGCATAACAAATGCCGTCGAACTGATAAATACCGCCATCGGAACCGATATCTTTTTTATTAGTGTATTCATCAAAAAGCCACGGCAAAGAATCTCTTCCTCCGACCCCTGAATGATGAAGGCTATACCCCATAACAGTAATCCTTTAATACTCACGTCCCGGTTAATTACCAAAAAAGAAATGGAGCCTGTTACTGAGCAGATTATTACAATAAGTACAAGCATTGCTATGGCAATTCCAATCCCAAACAGATAATCCGTACCTTGCTTCGTCAATCCAATATCCTGCAATGTACGCTTCTCTATAAGTTTGCAATACAGTACCGCTATTATAGAGAATAGGATATATCCATAATATGGAATCAGACCGGCGATCTGCCCCTCAGGCATTACTCCATGAAGGGGATCATAACCCATTCCGGTATATAATCCGATCACAACAGCTTCGCCTAAAATCCCCGATACAAAAAATATCAGGACAAATGCGAGAACTTTTTTAATTACATACTCCGTTCCCGACATTTTCATTCTGTTATTGAAAGGCAGCAAGTTGATAACATGTGTTTTCATTGATGGTTCCTCCTTAGAATTGTTTTTTCATATCAATCATAAAGGAGACCCATAAAAAGTTCTACCAACCCTGCTTGGCAATCTGTCCATGCCAGCTGACAATCATGTTAAATACCGTTGCAATGCTTGAACCAGCTTAAACTTGGTCCTGCATTTAGATCATGAGTTTCACAAGCGAAACTCTTTGTTCTTGTTCAGTATTTCAAAAATTCCTTCCTTAAAGTCGCTGTAATGTGTGGGAAACCTCTGCGATCCTGTCGCATATATCTCTTTTCCTTCGTTTACGGTCGCTTTGAAAATAAAATTCGTGCCGTCTTTGATACCCTTTGTACGTTTTCCGTGAAATCCATCCCACGACAGCAGACAACATTTGTTCATCAGCTTCAGCACACGTTCGACAGGGCATACGGCGCGTTTTTGAAGATGACGCACATCTTCACCGTCACGGTATCCGACTGCGTATTGTGACACTTCCGCTTTGTTACCTCTCATCACGATCTCGTATTCTGTCACGTGACGCATCCCGCTTGTATGAAGTTTGACAGTTTCGAAAGATTTGATCTTTCCGAATAATTCGATGATGTTTCTCATTCTTCCCGCCTTTCAAGCCAAACTTAAAGTTGTTGATGTCTTTATCAAAGTTTTCCTTAACAGTGCATTCAGTTTTATGTTTAATTCCTGTTTTTCGCATTATAATCTTTACTAGAAATTTTATCATCCAGATATATATCGGTCAAATTCTTTTTCTTCTATCTTTTACAGACGAATCCGACGATACCCGCAAACTCATTGCTGCCCTACCTGTTATACTGCTTGCTCTCCGCGAAGGAAGAGATGATTTTCCATTTGAACACATAGACTCAGGATAGTGAAAATTTAATAGAAGTTTCAGGAGGGTTTTGCTATAATATCATCGATGTGATTGGAAGATGATTTCATAACACCAGAGGATTTGCGATTTATGAGACTTGTAGCTGGTTGGCAGAAGAAAGGAATGTGGATACGAATATGGTTGAGTATAAGCGTTATGACAAATCTTATGAAGACGAGGTATTAAAGGTTTTCACAGAGGCTTTTGTTAACTATCCCCTTTTTTGGAGTGTTTTCGAAGACCGCTTCAAGTCAGAGATAAAGCTGCGCAGTTTTTATGATCACCTCATGAAGGGCATATTCAGAGCTACTGTTCGTAAGGATGACTGCTATATAGGTATTGAGAAAGGAAAGGTTACAGTTATTGTAATTGTTGAGAAACCATCAGATAAGCCGGTTGGTTTTTGGGATTATGCTGTTAGTGGAATGGCAGGTATTATAGCGAGAATCGGAATTAAAGATACTCTTAGATTTATGAAAATGTCTGATGAAACATAAATTGTTGTAAAAAGCATCCCTGAACCACGTTGGCATTTATATTTCTTGGCAGTTGATCCGAATAATCAGAAGCGAGGCATCGGCTCGGGTGCGATACAGGATTTCCTTATCCCTTTGGTAAAATCCAATGGTGGAAATTTGATCACCGTTACGACCAATTCTGAGAAAAATGTGGCTTTTTACAATAATAACGGGTTCACGCTTGTAAAAGAAGAAATGCTTGAATGCAATGCAAAATCCATTGGAAATTGGACGTTCAGGATGGATTTGTGAAATCCTGGGTGCCTGTCACCGGATTCAAAAGACTGATTATTTCAACTGTCTTTATCATATCTCAATCAATACTTCCCATCTGCCATTGCGCTTTCCGTTTTCGCGCCTAATCAGACCTTTCTCTTGCATTTCAACAGTTCGAGTTTTTATCGTTCTTTCGGATCTTCCTATGATTATTGCAAGTTCTTTTTGCGTAATAGACGGATTTTTCTGTAATTCTTTCAGAATCGCCAATTCCTCCAAAGTGCAATTATTGCACTTTGAATTATCTTCAGTTGCACTTTGAATCGCACTTTGCTCTTTGTAGTCGACATGGATATATCTATTCCTTAACTCGTTTTGTTCTCCCATCAGAAGGTTTTCGAAAAATCGCTCCAGGTATATCGTCGTTGCACTGAATCCCTTACCCAGATCATTATAATTAGCTCTGACAAGTGAGTTTCTGAAATACCATGAATTCTCAGCAAATATCTCATTATTAACTTGAAAACCAAAAGTCTTCAGATATTTGATAATGAAAACCGCCGTAGACCTTGTATTACCCTCGTAAAAAGGATGAATCTGCCAGATACCGGAGGTGAATTTCGCAATATGCTTCACTGCATCACTTGCTGAGAGTCCTTCATATGAAAACTCTTTTTCCTGACCAAAGTCATAATCCAAAGTGTCTCTTATACTGTCAGCCGAAGCATACAGAACCGTTTCTCCGTTAAGAACCCATTCCTTTTTTGTTATGTTATAGTTTCTATATTCTCCCGCATGAGGAAATACGCCTTTAAAAAGACGCTTGTGAATATTCTTCCACTCTGCGGGTGAAAATTGAAAAGTCTGCTCTTGCCTGCATCTTACCTGCCAAGCAAGCAAATTCATTATTATCATTCATTTTCTTATTCCCCCTTGTTAGTGCTTGTTAGTTTTCCATTGAGTTGCCGGACGGTATGACATCTCCGTAACGGACTTTACCATGATCTCAGCCATGTTCGTGGATATGAATCCTATGTTATCCAGTTCAAGCATCTCATCCAACAGAAAAACATAGTGTTTAAAGCCATCATCCTCTATGACTTCATATACATTTCTCTTATACTCAACTTCACCGTATACAGTTT
>CACZSY010000139.1 GCA_902783965.1 uncultured Lachnospiraceae bacterium | reverse complement strand
TGTTATAATCATATGCATGGAACACCCCATGGGATCATAGCTCAGCTGGGAGAGCATCTGCCTTACAAGCAGAGGGTCATAGGTTCGAGCCCTATTGGTCCCATTTTTTGCCTTTGTGGCGGAACTGGCAGACGCACAGGACTTAAAATCCTGCGAGACTAACCTCTCGTACCGGTTCGATTCCGGTCGCCGGCATAAATCAAATATTAATGCATACGCTTGTCTAGATTGATATCTGCTGATGCAGAATGCGGGCAGCGCAGCGAGTAGGGTAATGTCCCTGCTCATTTTGTATTTTTATGTGTGCGTAGCTCAGCTGGATAGAGCGTCTGACTACGGATCAGAAGGTCGGGAGTTCGAATCTTCTCGCACACGTTATACAGAAAACCTCTAATGCCTGTATGGTATTGGAGGTTTTTTTATGCACACGGGGTGCGCGAGGAAAAATCCCGGCTTTGCCGGGCGCACCCCGGCGCAGGCGGGTAGGAGAAGGAAAGCCCTCACCTACCCGATAACACGTTGATCGCGAGGAAAAATTATGAAGAATTAATTTTCTTTCGGTGTGAGATCCAACATAACGAGTCTTAAAACACAATGGTTTAAGGAAAGGGAAAAAATGAAAAAATTTCAAAACTTAAGATTGATCATTAGAACATCACTAATGATAGTCCTATCAGTTTCATTCAGATCATTTGCTGATGATCCAAGTCCTTTGCCTGAGCAGAATACAATGGAGAGGCATATTGACTGTACCTCACTTTCGGATCAGGCAAAAGCATATTACAACGGAAACTATGCTTATGATAAGCTTTCTGCCCTTAAGGGAGCTTCGGATACTGCTTCAGGTTATACGGCGATGCAGGATAATGAACTGTATGAAGCCTTGCATACTCTGATGGATGAGACACAGACGTTTTTTCCTACATATTCGGGCTATAAGGCAGGTGCGCTGGCATATTACTGGAACAGAACCGACGCGGTAAAGGATTCGCTTGATTTTATCGGTTTTTATTCAGATATTGTTTATGATTATCCTTCACAGACAGGTAAGAAATTTAATATGGAGCGCGAACATATCTGGCCGAAGAGCAGGGCTTCTTATAATAAGCAGTTTGGCGGTTCGGATCTGCACCATCTTAGACCGAGCGTTTCGGAGATCAACCAGGCTAAGAGTGATCACGAATTCGGAAATGTACAAGGGCTTTATCCGGTAGGAAGCGAAGATGTTATTTTTAAAGATACAGTTTATGCATGGGTAAATGATGGTAAAGATATATTCGAGTGCAAGGATGATGTAAAGGGCGATGTTGCAATGATCCTTTTGTATATTTACTGCAGATGGGAGCAGCCTAATCTTTATACCAGGACAGCAACGGCTCAGCTTCCGGGTTAACAAAGGTCTACAAAAAGTGCGGAAATGAAGAAGAATTTGTGATCGATTATTCAGATCATACCGATGCGGATCAGGATCATCTGTGCGACAACTGCGGCAAGTATGTCGCTTATCCCAGTTTATTCAGATTATCTGATAATGTTGATACTGCTGATCATATCGTTATTGTTAGTAAGGAAAGCTCCTGCGCACCGAAAAAAGAGGCCGGGCCGAAGGCGGATACTATCTGATAAATATTGATAAATATTTAAGCGTCGATCCTAACGGCGGGCTGGTATACTCAGATGAACCAAATGAATACAGCGTCTGGAATCTGAAACATGATGAAAGAAGAGAAGACATATATCATTGAATATATACATTTAAAAAAGGGATAAAGGCAGATACAGCAGATCAGACTTGCGAAAGGGAGGGCATGCTATGGAAGATTTCCTCAGTGTACTTGAATCCTGCCTGAAAGGGAATATGAGCAGGGCGGAAGTAAGAAGCAATATGGATTATTACAGAGATTATTTCAGGACGGAGCAGGCTAAAGGCAGGTCATATGAAGAAATATGCGCCGAACTCGGAGATCCGAGAATGATAGCCAGAAATATAATCGATAATTCATCTTCGGCAAATGCGGGTGGAAACGGATCGGGAAAAGGTTATTTTGCGCAGGACGGCGATTATTATGTTGATTCGGACAATCATGCCGAAGAAGCAGGAGATTTTATGTATGAGTCTGCGAAGAAAGTCATGAAAAAGGGTGTAAAGATCATGACATTTATCACTATCGCGATTCTCGCGCTTGGATTTCTTGCGGTATTTGGAGCATGTTATATCGTATTTGCTTTACTGAAAATGTTATTTGGATTGTTTTTTTAAATCAGTCGTTATTTTCCGGAATAAACATAGGGCAGGGTTTCTTTTATAAGGAACCCTGCCCTGATATTATGAGGACATCTATATATGAAGTATCAGAAACTATCTGTTCTGTAGATGAAGTATCACAAACTGTCTGTTCTGTAGATGAAGTATCAGAAACTGTCTGTTCTGTAGATGAAGTTCACGCTTCCGCTGGTCTTGTCTGCTATGCCTGTGAAGTTATTGTAGTCCTTTGCGAGAGCTGCGGTTGCGTTTACTCTTCCGATGATATCGGTTCCCTTGAAGAGGGAAGTTATCTTTTCAACGCCGTCTTTGTTAAATGTCTTTAAACCTTCATTAAGTGCGTTGGCGCCGTTCAGAAGAGTGGTGCTTACTGCTGTCTCAAGCTTTGTAGTTCCTTCTAAGAGTTCTCCCAATCCGCCTGCAAGCTTTTCTGCGCCCTGTGTGAGTGTAGGAACATTTGCTGCCATCGTATCAACGCCGTCTTTTACTTTCTGTACTGATTCGTCTATTGTCTTTGCTCCAGTGCTTAATGCGGCTGCACCGTCTTTCAGTTCAGGAAGTTTTTGTGAAAGAAGCGGAAGAGCGTTCACTATTGTTGCAAGACCTGTATCAGCTGAAGTGATTCCCTTGCTCAGTGTATCTGCTCCGGCAGTGAGCTTCTGAAGTCCTGTGTAAAGTGTGGCTGCTCCGGTTGAAAGTGTGCCTGAACCTTTGCTAATCTGGTCAACGCCCTGTGTGTAGCTGTTAAGACCGGTATAGAACTGATTGTATGAATCGAGGTTTGTCTTAAGCTGTGTGAGCATTCCTGCCGCCTGCTTATTTCCGGCTTTGTTCATCTGACCGATCAATGCTGTGAGGGTTGCGGAGTAATTGTCTTTGGTAAGCTTAACTGTAACGCCTGCCTGTGCAAGAGACTGGTTGGCATTATTAAGGAGTGAGTTGAATACCTGAAGAGCGCCGGCACGAAGCGTATCACTCTGTGATGAGACCTTTGTAAGACCGTCATTAAGGTCTTTTGCGCCTTTTGAAAGATTCTTTGCGCCTGCTTCGGCAGATGTAAGACCTGTATTAAGTTCTTTTGCGCCTGCGTCAAGTTTGTCAAGACCTGTCTTCAGATCTTTAATTCCGTTTGTCATTGTTGTAAGACTTGAAACCAGAGTTGCTACGCCGCTGCTTAAGTTTTCCGCGCCTGCTGCAAGATCTGAGGTACCTTTCTTCAATGCAGGAAGTTTGCCGTCAAGTTCCGTAATTCCTTCCCCAAGCTTCCTGGTTCCTTCGGCAAGAGTATTTGCTCCGGTGGCGATAGTAGAAGTACCGTTCTTAAGTTCGCCGAGTTTTTCGGCTACAGTACCGATTCCGGCATAGAGGCTGTCAGAACCGCTGAGGATCTGTGCCATCGCGTCGGTAAGTTTTGTCATTGAACTGCTTATATCACTGAGATCGGTGGCATCGTCAAGGGAAATATCGCTGAATACCGTATTGGTAACTACAGTATAGGTATTTCCGAGAGTGAAGTCCTTAACATCTGCTGTTATCTCAAAATAATCCGGAATGCTCAGAGCGTCGAGCTTTTTCTGAATCTTTTCAACTGTATCAACATCAGTCTCGCTTGATCCCGTGCCTGTGGTCTTGTCGGAAGAAGCAGTGCCGTCGGTCTTGCCTGTTTCGGTATTTGCGGCTGCTGTATTGCCGTCAGTCCTGCCGGCGTCGGTTCCGTTTTCGTTTCTGGCTGTATCGGCCGGTTCAAGAGAGGTCTTTGACTCAGAACCTTCAAGTCCGAGATTGCTTCCAAGTCCCGGGAATGCATAACCTGCAGCCAGTGTGGTGCCGCCGTCATTAATGATACGACCGTTGGTTATCTCAACATTTTTGAAATGCTCGTTGCTGAGGATCAGTCCGGTAAGTGTCATGAACGGCACATACATTGAAGTGGTCTGTCCGTCTATTGTGACATCGCGTTTTTCTTTGTTGGTAAATTCAAAACGCATCCTAACTTTGCCGGATCTGCCTTTGATCTCGTCTGCCTTGACTTCCTTGCCGTCGAGGAAATATCTGACTTTCATCTCAACAGGAAGAGCCTGCTTGGTGGTTCCTCTGTAATAAATGTCCTTTCCGTCGAGGTTCCAGTTCTTTCCGTCGTAACTTCCGTCGCCTTTAACAACCTCAATGCCTTCAAGACTTGTGACATCGCTAAGAGACTTAAGGCTGTCAGGATTCTTTACCCAGTCGCTTACAATGGTCTTGTAAGAGGTTCCGTCGGTTGTAAGGAAACCGTAAACAGTCTCAACCTTTCCGGCTTCTTTGTTGGTATCGCCTGCTGCTGAAGCAGCTACGCGCGAACCGGTCTCTGAAATGCTGCGTTGTGCGAAACCGTTTGAAACAGGTCCTGTAAATGTTGGTATAAATAATGCTGAAGCGGTTAATGCTGCCGCACAGCTTCCTGCGGTAATGACTTTAGCAAGTTTTCTCATAATGATCGTCCTTTCATATAATAAAAACCTATAAATAGTTTTAAGCTGAATTTTTCAAACTGATCTCACCGATCAGTGGCTATGATCGGTTACACCGACTTCATCTTAAGCGTTGTCTTGCAGATAACCTTATCAAACAGCATGAACATTGCCGGCAGGATAAGGATTACGCAGCACATACTGATCAGGGCGCCTCTTGCAAGAAGGGTACACAGTGAACTGATCATGTCAACATCTGAGTAAATGCTGACTCCGAAGGTTGCGGCAAAAAGTCCGAGCGCGCTGGCGATGATCGAAGGGATCGAAGTTGAAAGAGCAGTGATGATGGCATCACGTTTGCTGTGCTCGGCACGTTCTTTCTTATATCTGGTCGTCATCAGTATCGCGTAGTCAACGGTAGCTCCGAGCTGGATGGTACTGATGCAGATCGGCGCGATAAACGGAAGACTTGTTCCGGTAAAGTGCGCCAGACCCAGATTTATGAATATCGAAAGCTCGATGACCATGACCAGGATCACAGGAAGCGTAATACTTCTTTCAACAATTAAGATGATCACGAATATCGCTGCGATCGAGAAGATATTTACTATCTTAAAGTCGGTATCGGTCGTTTCGATAAGATCCTTGGTACAAGGAGCCTCGCCGATTATCATGGCGTTCTTGTCGTAGTCTTTGATTATCTTATTGATCTCATCGATCTGGGCATTTACCGCATCGGATGCCGTATTATATTCGGAAGCGATGATGGTAAGCTGGTATTTATCATTTTCAAAAACATCTTTAACGGACTGCGGAACCATTTCCACAGGGACCAGAGGTCCTATAAGGCTGTCAAGACCGAGAGTCGCTTTAATGCCTTTGACCTTGCCGATACGCTCAAGCATTTCCCTTTCCTCGCGGTCAGGGAGGGTAGCGTCGGTAAGGATCATGTGGGTTGCGCCCATCTTAAAGTCGTTGGTAAGTTTTGATGTGGAAATTACATATTCCATATCTTCCGGAAGGCTTTCACCGAGTTCGTAGTAGACTTCGTTGTTGGTCTTTCTGTATCCGTAAAGTGATGGAACAAGGAGCGCAACAAAAAGGATCAAAAATACAGGATAGATCTTTGTAAGCGCGCCGGCTGCCTTTCCGGTATCGGGAACTATCGACTTGTGATCGGTCTTTTCAAGGATCGGATCAAAGACAAGTATCAGGGAAGGCAGGATGGTTATGCAGGAGATAAGTCCGAAGATAACACCCTTTGCCATTACGATACCGAGGTCTTTGCCCAGAGTAAAGCTCATGAAGCAGAGCGCGATGAAACCGGCTATAGTTGTTATTGAGCTTCCCGATATGGAAATGATCGTATTTTTGATGGCGGTTGCCATAGCTTCTTTCTTGTCGGTGTTTTTGGATTTTTCCTCTTTGTAGCTGTGCCACAGGAAGATCGAGTAGTCCATTGTGACTGCAAGCAGAAGGACTGAGGAAAGCGCTTTGGTCAGGTAAGAGATCTCGCCGAAAGCGAAGTTCGTACCCATGTTGTAAATGACCGCGAATCCGATTCCGATAAGGAATAAGAAAGGAGCGATCCAGTTGTCCATAAATATCATCATGGCGATGCATGAAAGCACGACAGCGATGGTTACATATATCGGCTCTTCTTCTTCACAGAGGTTCTTAAGGTCAGAGACCATAACCGACATACCGGAGATGAAGAGTTTCTTATCTGTGATATTTTTGATATCGTCTACTGCGTTGATGGTTTCTTCCGCGGATGTTGATGAGTCAAAGAAGACTGCCATCAGTGTGGCGTTTTTCGTATTGAACACATTGTAGATCTTTTCGGGAAGAAGTTCCTTCGGTATTGCGATGTCCGCGATCGAATCATACCACAGAACTGTGTCGACATGGTCAACATCAAGGATCTGCTGTCTTAATGCGCTGACATCCTTGTCGGGCATATCTTCAAGAATGATAAGTGAAAATGCGCCCTTTCCAAATTCGTTCAGCAAAATATCCTGACCTTTAACGGTATCCATGTCCTGCGGCAGATATGTAAGCATATCGTAATTGATGCGGGTATTGATGAAACCGATAAGGGAAGGAACCAGTAAAATGAGCGCCAGGAGCAGAATCGCTATTCTGTACTTGACAATGAATCTACTGAATTTCATAAGCTGCCTCCATTCAAATTTATTTAATGAATTGATTTAAATTCAAGACTCGCTTGCGGGTCTTGGCGCCGGATCCGGATCAGCTTTAACTGACAGATTACCTATCCGAATACGTGCGCATCATGCTGTTGTCAGAACTGTTGCTCGTGTTCTGACTGTAATTATAATACGCTTAGCAGCCGAAGCTTTGAACGGTCAATAAAAAAACAGTGCCCAAAAAATGAACACTGTTAAAAAAATGTCTGAATTACAGACAAACAAAGCCGGATGCCTAAAATTGCTGTTCTCATGCCGGCGGCATTCTTGGATGGTAATCCCGTTTTTCAGTGAGAAGCTTTATATTTAGCGGGATATTCCGGCGGCTTTTTCGATAGCCATCATTGTAGAACCTTCAAAAAGATAAAGAAGTCTTTTGGCTATGTCGTCAACATTTTCATCCATTCCGCTCTTAAGCCAGTCAAGTATAAGACCGGTGCAGGAACATTTATAAAAAAGAACTATGACCTCTTTGTCCTTGGTATCTATGTTCATACCGTCCGAAAGGTAATCTATATATCTGGAAATAGTGTACTGGCATATCCTGTCAAGATAGATCTCAAAGGATTCCCTGTTTACCGAATTATATATATGCATAGCTGCCGCGCGGTTCTTCTTGGCGAAATCTATCGCGATCATCGTGAAATCCTGCGGCGAGCGTATATCGACGCTGTTGCGAATGATATTATCGCACTCGAGCTTCATGATCTCCTCGACCAGGGTAGGCAGGTCAGGAAAATGATAATAAAAAGTGTTGCGGTTGATGCCGCATCTTTCAACCAGGTCTTTAACCGTTATCTTGCTGTAAGGCTGTTCCCTAAGCATGTCAGAAAATGTCTCTATAATTGCTTTCTGCGTAAAATTACTCATATTAACCTCTGAAATTTTATTTAATGAAAATTATAGCATAAAAACGCATATAAATAAAGAAGAAATAAATTATTGGGCGGAAGCAGGAAGCTTTAGCAAAGAGAGAATGTCTGTTTTATAAAGGAGAAAGGACGCACAGTAAACTGCGCATCCTTTCTATGAGGGGAGTATAAATAATTAATAAGGGGTTATATAGTAAGTAAATGTTCAATGAGGGAGAACAATTACTTACAAATCACATTATAATGGTTATTTCGACAAATTGCAAGGAAAAAACTAAAAAAAATCATGAAAAATATTAATTAGTCGAAATGCACAAAAACTATTTTAATAATTCAATTTTTTTGCATATATTAATATATCCATAATAGGATAATACTACATTTCGACTCTGCCATTGTATGATTTTGGAATAAAAAGGGGGAATATTATGCAGTTTGAGATCATGCCTCAATATGAGATATCGAGATATATCGGTAAAGAAGGAGTTTGCATTGTTGATATAAGAGCATATGATAAATATCTTAAGGGTCATATTCCGTCTGCCTATCATCTGAAAAGCCTCGGATGTTCTAAGAGCCTTCTTGAAAATCCGGGAGTTCTGGGCAGATACAGGCATTTTATCATTTACTGCGACAGAGGAGTAAGCAGCATAAATGAATGTATGGATATTTGTGACTGCGATCATTATAAGAAGTTTCGGCCAAGGATCAGCAGCCTGTACGGCGGGATGGCATTTTACCGCGGAAAGCTGGCGTAAAGACCGGTATTCCGGCAAAAGCGTTGCAGCGGCGAAAATGTTTTCCTGCGGAAGGCTTGTATAAAATATTGCGACCTGTTATAATTCACCTCAGTCGGAGTGCCCGTCTCTACAGCAGCGGCACTGCATTTGCGTGAAAAGAACGCCGGGGCGTTATTCAAGGTACACAGTTCATTTATAAGGAAGAAAAGATGGAAAAAATGCAATTTATTTCTCCGTGCCATTTTGGTATGGAATCTGTATTGAAAAAAGAACTTGCAAGGCTTGATGTTGAGATAGATGAGGTCAGCGACGGAAGGATCATCTACAGCGGGACCGAAGAGGTAATAGCGAGAGCCAATATTTTTTTAAGGACCACAGAAAGAGTAATGATACTAGCCGGGCGTTTCAGGGCGGTGACATTTGAAGAACTGTTTGAAAATACAAGGTCGATTCCGTGGGAGAGGTATATACCTGAGAACGCGAGATTCTGGGTGACTAAAGCAACGTCGGTCAAAAGCAGACTTTTTTCGACCTCTGACATTCAGTCGATCATGAAAAAAGCCATGGTGGAACGGCTGAAAAAAGTGTATGCTACAGAATGGTTTAAGGAAGACGGCAATGATTATCCGATAAGGGTATCGATAATAAAGGATGAAGTATTTGTCGGCATAGATACTTCGGGTGAGTCACTTCATAAAAGAGGATACAGGAAACTTGCCGGTAAAGCTCCGCTGACCGAGACGCTTGCTGCCGCAATGATCCTGAATACGCCGTGGAAATATGACAGGCCGCTCGTTGACCCGTTCTGCGGCAGCGGCACGATCCCGATCGAGGCGGCTATGATAGGCGCCAACATCGCGCCCGGGATCAACAGGGAATTCATATCCGACAGCTGGGACAATATCATCCCGAAGAAAGCATGGTACAACGCGGTCGATGAAGCGAACGATATGATAAGAAATGACGTTTCCATGAGCATCTGCGGATATGACATCGATGATTCAATGGTAAAGATAGCGAGGGAAAATGCGAAGCTTGCACAGGTCGATGGGTTTATCCATTTTCAGTGCAAGCCGGTGAAAGAGCTTAGCAGCAGTAAAAAATACGGCTTCATCATCACGAATCCGCCGTATGGAGAAAGACTTGAAGATAAGAGCGCGATGCCTGCTCTTTATAAGGAAATAGGAAAGACCTTTATGAAACTCGACACATGGTCTTACTATATTATTTCCGGTTATGAGGACGCGCAGAAATATTTCGGAAAGCAGGCGGATAAAAACCGCAAGATATATAACGGTATGCTGAAGACCTATATATATCAGTATATGGGACCTAAGCCGCCGGCTCCGGTTAAAAGGACTGCTGAAGATACTGATCAGATCCTTCAGTAAAAATGAGCCGCCTAGGCTTTTTGAATATATTCAAGGATATCTTTCATGACAATATCCCGCTTTTTATCGTTTAAAAGTTCATGACGGCAGTCGGGATAGAGTTTAAAACGGGCATTTGCATAACCAAGGCGTTTGTAGATGCCCTTGATCTTTTTGTGCGCTTTGCCGAAACTTCCGACAGGATCCTTATCGCCGCCGATAAATAAGATCTTCATGTCTCTGTCGCCTCTGGCTATGACGGATTTTTTATTGGCTCTGCGGCTTACGACAGAAAGGTCGTGGTAGAAGCCGTAATCACAGACATAACCGCAGTAAGGATCGCCCATATAGCGGCTGACCTCCGTGTGATCGGATGAAATCCAGTCAAAAGCGGTGCGTCCTTCAAAACAGGTATAGTCTTTGGTGCCGAATATCATATTGTTGACATCATAGGCTATCTTGCGTCTTCCTTTGATAAGGCATAAAAGTCCGGAAAATACGCACATGACAGCAGCGGTCAAAGGAGGATTATACTGAGTGGAAGAAATGATCACGGCGCTGAAGCCGTTGTCGGCGCAGGCAACATTCCGCGCAACAAGCGAGCCGAAGCTGTGACCGAAGAGAACAAATGACTCGGTTCTCTTGATCTTTCTTATCCTCGCCGCGACATTTATAGCATCTTTGATAAAAATATCATATCCGTTTTTGGCTGGAGAGTGACCGAGCTGAGAAACAGTCAGATCCCTGCCGTGTCCGCGCTGGTCGTAAATATAGCAGTCAACGGAATTCGCGTTCAAAAATTCAATGAATCTTTCATATCTTCCGCTGTATTCGGCCATTCCGTGAATGATCATGACAGAGGCGCAAGGGCGGCCTTCACAAAGATATGCAAGAACTTTAGTGGTGTATTTATCCGGCTGGATGACTTTGATCGTCTTAAGAGGCATGAGAGACTCCTTTCGTGAGAATTTCCTGTTTTAGTGACCTTTTATAATGATTATACAGATTCCTTTAAAGATTGTCTACTACCCAAACTAAGGAAAAAAGTGTATAATGTGCGTAAAGGAAAACGCACATTATATCCGCTTCGCGGACGGCATCCTTCGGAAGCCGCCGGTGACCGGCACAAAAACGCCTGAAGCGTTTTCGTGCCTATGGTATAATGTGCGCAAAGGATAGCGCGTATTATTTTGTAAGTGTTTAGGAGGTAGATCATGGAAAAGAAGACTGTTTTACATTTTTTCTGCTTATTCGTATTTTTGACCGTTGTCTTTTTCTGCGGAATAAAACCTGAAGATGCCAAAGCTGCTTCACAAGCAGAAGGAAATGGCAAAGGACCGTCGGGAGTGTATAATTATATCCTTGTCAAGAAAGGAAGCGCGGAAGCTTATCTTCTGAAGCACAGAGGAATCTCTGTCAATGTATCTTCGGTGAAAGGGATCACATATGATAGAGGGACTAATACCATTACGATCAATAACGTCAGGCAGCCGGGATGGATGATTGAAACCAATGAAATGGGCGTTGACTTAAAATTAAAAGTTATAGGCAACTGTGAATTGGGAAAGATTGTCATAAACGGCTGCAGATATGGCGGAAGTCTTACGGTCATTGGTACCGGAAGCCTGACTCTCAACGCCAACCGGGCGAATAAAAACAGTGTGATATTGTCTGCTGAGATGTCTCAGGGAATACTTAACGTAGAAAAGACAGTTGCGTTTAAAGCATATGGTTCTGCCGGCAATCCTGCGATACTTGCACATAATACTCTTGTAAAAAATGCGATCCGGATCAACGGGCTTTCTACAGATGCTGTCAAGAGTTATAAGAGTTATGAATATCTGTATAAGACGAAAGAGGCGGTGATCCCGGATAATGCAAGATCAAAGCTCATACTTCTTAACAGGACTGACGGCAGGAAATATTCAGAATCTTCCGGAATATATGCGTATTCATGCTGGGAAGATGACGGTTGGGGAACAAAATATGTTACTCATCTTGTTAAGACCGTGAATATCAGCGGTATCGGAAATACGGCATATATTTATAAGAAAAATGTGAATCTTGCCAATGAGAATCTTATGGTCAGAAGAGATAACAGAGGAGCTGCCGTTAAAACAGATGCCTCTTATGTGATCGCTTTTGCCGCAAAAGAACAGTTTTATGCCTGCAAAGATAAAAAAGGAAAAGAAATTTATATAAAAAAGGATGCAAAGATAACAGATCATGAAAGCGGAAGGATCGCTACAGATCACTACACGGTTGTTACAAAATTCATAACCAGCAATTATGGAACATTTGCCATTGTAAAATCTTATACGGATTCGGAATTCGATATAAAAAAATATTCCGAAATATATACCAAGAAGATACCGAGATACAGAGTTGAGACTAAGAACAGTATTGTAACATCAAAGAGATCATCGGTTATATCTGGAAGCTGCGGCACCAAAGCCGGATGGTCAATAGATCTTTCAAAAGGTCTGCTGAGCATAACGGGAAATGGCGCTGTCAGAGATTTTAAATCGTTGAGCGCTACGCCATGGTATATGTACATAGATGAGATAAAGAAGGTGAATATTGCGTCTGGTATCACTAAGATAGGTCAGAACTCTTTCTTCGCGTGTCAGGGATTGACCGAAGTGACAGGCTGCGCCAATGTTCAGACGATAGGAGTTAACGCCTTCAGATCATGCAGCGCCCTTAGAAAAGTTGCCGGATGCAGCAAAGTAACCTCTATAGGAAAATGGGCATTTTATAATTGTACCTCGCTGACACAGGTGGGAGCGACAGCCGGTCAGATCAGATTTGCGGCAGTAAAGACAGTAGGAGACAACGCATTTTTAGAATGCAGGAAGGCGGCGCTGATCGATCTCGGCGCCAATCTGACAAGCATTGGTGAAGCCGCATTAAAGAATACGAAAGAATTAAAGAGTCTTTATATAAGAAGTTCAGGACTTAAAACAGTAGGAGCCGACGCCTTTAAGGGATTGAGAGCCGAGGCTGTAACATATGTTCCGAGAGCCAAGGTTGCGGCATATAAGAACGGCGTTCTTAAGAATAAGGGAGAAGTACTTACGATCAGGGCGATCTGACAGCACAGGGTTATTATTAATCATACTCTATATTCAAAAAGAGGACTGCATGATCCAATAGGCAGTCCTCTTTTTTATGCACACGGGGTGCGCAAGGAAAATCTCCGGCTTTGCGGGCGCACGTTTTTTATTTGGTTCCGTAAATCCTGTCTCCGGCATCTCCGAGACCAGGTACGATATAACCGTCTTCGTTAAGTCTTTCATCAAGAGACCCTATGAATATATCGATGTCAGGATGTGCCTGGCATAGCCTCTTGACTCCTTCAGGAGCAGCTATAAGACACAGAAAATGAATCCTGCTGATCCCTCGTTTCTTTAACAGCGAAATAGCGGCGATAGCCGAACCGCCGGTGGCGAGCATAGGATCAACGACAAATATCTCTCTTTCGGCCGCGTCGGTAGGAAGTTTGCAGAAATATTCCACAGGATCCAACGTCTGTTCGTTTCTGTACAATCCGATATGGCCTACTTTCGCACTCGGTATCATCCTAAGGATACCGTCAGCCATCTGAAGACCGGCTCTGAGGATCGGCACGATGCAGAGTTTCTTTCCCGCTATTTCTTTAACGGTAGTCTTAGTGATAGGAGTCTCAATCTCCTTATCGGCAAGCGGAAGCCCTCTGGTGGCTTCGTAACATAAAAGCATGGCAACCTCTGAAACGAGATCTCTGAATTCCTTGGTCGAGGTGTTCTTTGAACGCATGATACCTATCTTATGCTGGATCAGGGGATGCTCGGCAATAAATACATTATCCATGGCAGAACCTCTTTTCTTTCTTAAAAATGATTTTGTCATCATAAGGACCGGCGGACAGAGCCGTCTGCTGTCAGACGGTTTTGGGCGAATTCTTATGATCTGTGAATAGTATCTTTAGTATAACAAATTCTATCTCACGATACAAGTGCATAGGCTATTGACTTTTTTTAAATCTCTGATACAATATAGGCATCTGATAAAGTCATTAACTGTAATTAAGTCAATTACGATATCCAGTATCTTATACAGAAAGTCTTTGTTTTGATTCAGTCGGTGAGTTCCTAAATTGATCGCGCCATACCAAAGTCGTAACTGCTTCGAAGCTGTGGCAGATAGTGCGAACCTGGTACAGTGATCTGTGACGCATCATTACAATAGAAGAAAATTCCGGTTCATGGGCACAGCAGAAATGCCGATGGTGTTCTTAAAACGGAGTTTTATTTTAATAATTAATAACCGCATATATAACTGAAAGGTGGTAGCATGGAAAATCGTTATGAAAAAATGTCTCTTGCCCAGCTGAAAGAAGAAGCTAAGAGCTATGGGCTTAAGGGAACGTCAACCATGAGAAAAGGAGAGCTTGCTGCGCTTCTTTTGGATGTGGATAACAAAAGAGAAGAATTGGTAAGATTAAAAAGAGAAAAGAACAGACGCCCTAGAAAAGAAGAAGTATTCGAAGATGATTTTGCGGAAATAATATCGGACAGCGATAATAAGACCGCTTCAACAGAGGATGCTGTTATTGAAACGGATACGGCGGAGACTACGGATACACAACAGGGGAGATCAGAGAATGTCCGTGAAGACAATTCCGGTCGTTCATATGACGGACATCAGGCGGAGAACCGCAGTTACGGTAACAGATCATATGACGGACGTCAGGGAGAAAACCGTCCAAACGGTCAGTATGAGAATCGTCCAAACGGTCAGTATGGTCAGTATGAGAATCGTCCGAACGGTCAGTATGGCCAGTATGAGAATCGTCCGAACGGTCAAAACGGTCAGTATGAGAATCGTCCAAACAGTCAAAACGGTCAGTATGAGAATCGTTCAAACGGTCAGTATGATAACCGCAGACCGGCTGATGACGCTGCGGGAAGAACTGCTCCATACGGAAGAGTCCAGAAATTCCAGCCGGAGAAAAGACCGTACACCAGATTCGGACAGCAGCCGGAAGAAAAGAAAGAAGGAGAACTTGACAGCGGCGAGACCAAGACAGGTATCCTTGAGGTTCTGCCGGAGGGCTTCGGATTTATCAGATGTGATAATTATCTTCCGGGTGATAACGATGTATATGTTTCTCCGATGCAGATACGTAAATACAATCTTAAGACCGGCGATATAGTGATAGGAAATACCAAGGTCAAGACCGAGACCGAAAAGTTCAGCGCGCTTTTATATGTAACAAGCGTAAACGGCTTTTCACCGGCGGAGGCTATTAAGAGAGGCCGTTTTGAAGACCTGACGCCGATCTTTCCTGACCAGAGATTAAGACTTGAGGTTCCGGGCAACAGCGTAGCAATGCGTATGGTTGACCTGGTTTCGCCTATCGGCAAAGGTCAGAGAGGAATGATCGTATCTCAGCCGAAGACGGGAAAAACAACCCTGTTAAAGCAGATAGCGAAGTCTCTGACACATAATTATCCGGAGCTTAAGCTCATAATCCTGCTCATAGATGAAAGACCTGAGGAAGTAACGGATATTAAGGAATCGATAATGGGAAAGAATGTTGAAGTCATTTATTCCACATTTGACGAGCTTCCTGAGAATCATAAGAGAGTTTCCGAGATGGTTATCGAGAGAGGAAAGAGACTTGTTGAACATAAGCAGGACGTAGTGATCCTCCTTGACAGTATTACAAGACTTGCGAGGGCGTATAACCTTACCGTTGCCCCGAGCGGAAGAACACTTTCCGGAGGTCTTGATCCGGCTGCCCTGCATATGCCTAAGAAATTCTTCGGCGCGGCGCGTAACATGAGAGAAGGCGGAAGCCTTACGATCCTTTCGACAGCCCTCATCGACACCGGAAGCAGGATGGACGACGTGGTATTCGAGGAATTCAAGGGAACGGGCAACATGGAGCTTGTGCTTGACAGAAGCCTTTCCGAAAAGAAGATATTCCCGGCTATCAATCTTGCAAGATCAAGCACAAGAAGGGACGATCTGTTGTTTACTGAAGATGAAGCGGAAGCATCGCTTCTTATGAGAAGGGCGCTGAGCAGCCTTAAAGGTGAAGAAGCGCTTGAAAGGATCCTGCAGATGTTCAAGAGAACAAGAAATAATGCGGAATTCATTGATATGATAAAGAAGACAAAATTTATATGATGATAACAGGGTCAAAAGGGTAACAGCCTGGCCGTGACGGCGCGTAAAAGGTTATTTATCCCTTAATGACCCTTTATAATTTATATAACCTGAAAGCTGCTTAATAGGAACTAATAAAACACTTATGAAAGCAGGTGAGATGGTCTGAAAATATTGAAAGATATGCATTTTCTTCTCGAAGAAATACTTAGCATATGTTATAATTAAAGACAATAATAGATGCTGAGTAAGGAGGGTTTATGGTCAGAAAAGCATCAGGCAAAGAACGTATAGATATATTTGACAAACCGCAAGCGAATGGAACGGTATATGTTTACAAACGGATCAGCTCCTATGATGCGAACAAGGGCTATTACGTATCCAAGGAGCAAAAGCTGATGAAGGGAAAAAAGCTTTGTAATAAATGATGAAAGATGTCATAATTTAGTAATTTACGGAGGAAAATCAAAGTGATCAAAAAACTGAAAAAGATTTTATTTTACGATACTTATTCAGATATTGATCGGGATAAGATATGGGCGCAGATCAAGAAGGAGAACCGTCGCTTTTCCGTTATCTGGGCTTCCTTTCAGATGATGTACTGGGCATACTGTCTGATTATGTCAACAAGGAATCATGATTTTATGATCTGCCGCGAAATCTATTTCGCGTCATTCATTATATGCGCGGCAGCATTGGTGATTGCGGTCTTTGCGGCAGATAAAGCTTCGTGGCTGATACAGCCGGTGGCTTTTGCTATAGATGCTGCCTTTCTTGGAGCGGGGATCGGGATCGCGTGTAGTCTTGCTACGAAGACAATAGTCATATTTGCGTCCGTACTCGTTGTTCCGGTATTTTTTATATGTGATTCATTTTCAACGATGATGCTGTTGATCCTCAATACTATTGTCTTTGCGGCTGTCGGCTCAGGCAGAATGGATGCCGATACATTTCAATGGACGTTAGAAAACCTCATTCTGTTTTCTTCAATCGGATTCATACTCGGCTATTTTGTCAACAAAGCCAGATTTGAACGTTTTTATTTTGCCGAATCAGCGGTTCAGCTAGCTGATCTGAAAAAAAAATATGCA
>CACZSY010000138.1 GCA_902783965.1 uncultured Lachnospiraceae bacterium | reverse complement strand
TAAGCCCTTGCTCGTCTATTGATTCTCTGAACTTTTTACCTGTTCCATGATAAAGATACTTTGGTGGGGACATTTTTTTCAATTCTATAAAGTGGTATTATACTATTCGCGCACTATTTTTGTCCGCGAACAATATGCCTGTCCGCAAATAGTTTCTTACCCCCCTAAGCCTAAATTTCATTCTATTTACATATTTCTCAGCTAAACGCACAGGTTCATATTCTCAAAATATCGCCCGAAACCCGCATAAAATCAAGGTTTCTTCGACAGTAAACAGACAGTCTCAACATGGAACGAATGCGGAAACATATCCGTGCACCTCGCCCTTTTAAGCTCATATCCCCGCCTTGCGAATTCCGCGACGTCCCTGGCAAGAGTTGACGGCTCGCAGCTCACGTATACTACCCTGTCAGGCTGCATGCCTGTTATTGTATCAATGACATTTATCTCAAGTCCCTTTCTTGGCGGATCGACTACCACCACATCGGCTTTCGCGCCCGGATCTTTATCAAGAAGTTTTGAGACCGTAAGCTCCGCTGCGCCCTCGATAAATGTCGCGTTGGTTATATTATTCAGAGCGGCGTTGTCTTTGGCGTCGTCAACCGCCTGCTTTACTATCTCGATACCGTAGACATGCTTTGCGGATCTTGCCAGAAACAGGCTTATCGTTCCGATGCCGCAGTAAAGATCCCACACCGTCTCGTTTCCGGTGAGCGCCGCGAATTCAAGCGCGGTCTCATACAGCTTAAGGGTCTGGACCGGATTTACCTGGAAAAATGACTGCGCCGATATCCTGAACCGCACATCTCCTATGCAGTCTTCGATATACGGAGTCCCGTAAATAGTCCTGACCGTTTCTCCGAAGATCACGTTGGTATTCTTCGGATTATAGCTGATTCCGACAGACGTCATGTCAGGGATGGTCTTTAAGTTTTCGATAAGGTCATTAAGCACATCCCCGGCGGTGATATTTCTGTTGATGACCAGCACGGTCATGATCTGACCGGTAGTATAGGCTATCCTTGTCATTATGTGCCTTACATCGCCTTTAAGCGTCTTCTCATCATAGGCCGTGATACCTTTTCTCTTCATCCATTCAAATACCAGCGAGAGTATCCTGTCATTTATCCCATACTGGATTAGGCATCCCGTATTCTTAACTATCCGGTGGCTTCTTATGGCATAGAATCCCGATATCAGCTCTCCGTTTTCGTCCGCGCCTACCGGAAGCTGCACTTTATTACGGTAATGATAAGGCTCTTCCATGCCGATGACCGGTTCCATTACGGACTTGATGTCTTTGACCCTGCCTATGCGCGCAAGGCAGCTTTCTACCTTCTCCTGTTTAAATCTCAGCTGCTCCCTGTAATCCATATGAAGCAGGCTGCAGCCTCCGCAGACTCCCGCTCTGCCGCACTCCGGCTCTATCCTTGCCGGCGAAGCTGAAAGGATCTCTTCGATCTTTCCATAACCGAAACTTCTTCCCACATGTATTACTTTAGCGAGTATCTTTTCACCCGCCATGGCTCCTTTTACAAAAAGCGCATAGCCGTTGTAATGTCCGATGCCCTCGCCCTCGTTGCCGTAATCTTCTATATCAAGTTCAATTATCTGATTCTTTACAGGCAGTCCGTCTGCGCACTTCTCATGTTTTGTCATTTTATTCCTTCTGTCTTTCTCATGTTGTTATCCATCATTCTGCTGTAAATAAATCTCTCATTGACTTCCTTTGACTCGCTGAACATTTCTTTCATAGCTTCCATCTTCGCGTCGCAGTCATCGGCAAAATTCAGCGCTACCGCCTCTGCAAGCGAAGGTTTCTTCGGCGAACCGAATTCAAGCTTGCCGTGATGTGAAAGTATGCAATGTACAAGTTCCGTAAGAAGCACCTGCGGAAATCCCTCTATCCCGGCAGCTGTCCTTTCAACCCTGCATGCTCCGATGTAAATGTGTCCGAGAAGCTGTCCTTCGTCCGTATAATCATTTTTAGGAAATGCCGAAAGTTCTTCAACTTTTCCAACATCATGCAGCAGTGCCGCCGTTATCAGAAGATCTCTTTTTAAGAACGGATATCTTCCGCAAAGGAAATCACACATAGAAGTAACCGCAAGCGTATGTTCCAGAAGCCCTCCGATAAATCCGTGATGCATGGACTTTGCTGCCGAATGGTTCTTGAATTCAACGGCGAATTTCGGATCCTCCACATATATCTTTCTGAGCAGAGCATTAAGATGCGGTTCCTTAACGCTCGCTATGTAGGCGGACATTTCCCTGCACATCTCATTCATATCGCGTTCCGTCACAGGCATGTAATCGTTCGGATCATATTCCCCGTCCGAGGCCTTTCTAATCCTTGTAAGGCTAAGCTGAGGATTGGACTGATATAAAGTTATATTGCCTGTAACATTGATAAAATCCCCGGTCTCAAAACTACCTATCCCATTATTAAGATCCCATACCTTGGCATCTATCGTTCCTGTCTTATCCTGAAGAGTCAGCGCGTAATAATTTTTGCCCGCCTTTGTCTTCAAAGCATTTTTCTGCTTGCAAAGATATGTATCATGTATCTGATCTCCATCCCTCATATCCTTAATATATCTCATAAAAACTATTTCCTTCTTTCTAAGATCGTTGCTGCCATATTCATCAGCCTGACCCTATAACAGGTATCTGGCGGCAGTTCTTATAACAGTATAGCAAATTTTCATATCAGTTTCAAATAATTATATATTTCCGATAGAGTAAAGTTATCAAGTTTTATTACTTTTGACATGCAGACCAATATATAGTATCATTACAATCGGACAGGAGAAATGAGATCAGGCCTGCCCGCCGGTCTCCCGCACATCATACGGGTCTAAAGCAGATCACCGCTTCAGCCGCCGGCAGCATTAAAAAGGAACTGAAAATGAACGACCGCGTTTTAAGGATATTAGAATATAACAAGATAATCGACATGCTCTGTGAAAGATGCAGCGGAGCTGCCGGAAGGAATATTTCTTCCGGTCTTATGCCGTTTAACTCCAGGAAAGAAGCCGAAGCTGCTCTTTCCAATACGAACGACGCTTTTCTTCGCATCAGCAGGCACGGAAATCCGTCGCTTGGAGCCGACGACCTTACCGAAGTCTTTGCCGCCTTAAAGATAGGAGCAGGTCTTTCGGCAGGCGAACTTCTTAACGTATCAAAGCTTCTTTCAAGGGTGGAAGCCGCTTTGAGATTTGATAAACTGTGCGGATGCGAAGACAGCCTTACCGGATTATTCAATTCCACCGATCCGTTAAGCTTTCTTAAAAAGGAGATCGAACGCTGCATCATCTCCGAAGACGAGATAAGCGATGACGCAAGCGCCGACCTTAAAAGCATAAGAAGGAGCATTAAAAATAATAATACTAAAATACACGAGACTCTCAAGGCTTCGATAAACAGCCTGTACTCCAACGGCTATCTTACCGATAACCTCGTCACAATGAGAAATAACCGCTACTGCCTTCCGGTAAAAGCGGAATATCAGGGACGGGTGACCGGAATGCTGCACGACACCTCCGCTTCAGGTTCTACCGTATTCATAGAACCGATGGAAGTCGTAAAACTCAATAACGAGATGTCGGAACTTTTCCTTCGCGAGCAGAAAGAGATCGCAAGGATATTGGCCAATCTCAGCAGAAGCTGCGCCGACAGCCTTGAGATCCTGGCCTGTGATTTTGACGTTCTTTCAAAACTTGACCATATATTCGCGAAAGGCCAGCTTGCCGTAGATATGAAAGCAAGCCTTCCTCTCTTTGAAGACAACACCATTGATATAAAACAGGCAAGACATCCCCTTATAGATCCCGCAAAAGTTGTCAGTGTGGACATCCGATTCAATGACGGGATCAGCATGCTCATCATCACCGGTCCGAATACCGGCGGAAAAACAGTATGTCTCAAAACCTTAGGACTTTTATCCCTCATGGCTCAGTCGGGACTTTTCATACCTGCTTTCGACGGTTCAAAGCTTAAGTTCTTCAGAGAAGTTTTTGCCGATATCGGGGACGAGCAGAGCATCGAACAGAGTCTCAGCACTTTTTCTTCACATATGGTAAATACCGTATCCATCCTGAGCGAAGCCGGGGACGACTGTCTGACTCTCTTCGACGAGCTTGGCGCCGGTACCGATCCCACGGAAGGAGCCGCGCTTGCGTCTTCGATACTGTCCTTTCTTCACGAAAGGAATATCTATACAATGGCTACCACGCATTACAGTGAGATAAAGCTGTTCGCGCTGGAGACCGAAGGCGTTGAGAATGCTTCCTGTGAATTTGACATTAATACTCTGCGCCCAACCTACCGGCTGCTCATCGGCATCCCTGGCAAGAGCAACGCTTTCCATATTTCAAAGCGCCTCGGACTTCCGGAGTCGATAATAGAGAACGCCGCAGGCCTCATTGATTCAGGAAACAGGCATTTTGAAGACGTGATCGCTTCCCTCAACGAAGAAAAGAAAAAGTTAGAACAAACTAACAAAGAACTGCTGCTCAAAGAAGAGTCGGCGGAAAAGCTTGTCCGGGAATATGAAACAAAGCTTTCAAAGCTTGAAGCTTCAAGAGACAATATCTTAAAGAAAGCCAACGAAGAAGCCGCCGAGATCCTTTCCGACGCGAAGGACTATGCGGACGATACTATAAGGCAGTATAATAAATGGCAGAAGAATCCGGATTCCGTAAAGGATATGGAAAACCGGAGAAATGATCTTAACAAAAAGCTTAAGAACAGACAGAAGGATAAAACCCCCGAACCGAAGAAGATCAAAGACGCCGTCGATCCGGCGGCGCTTCGGATCGGAGATACCGTCATGGTCAACAGCATGGGGATAAAAGGCACCGTCAGCACGCTCCCGAATCCTAAGGGAGAGCTTTTCGTGCAGATGGGCATCCTGCGTTCGCAGGTAAATGTGAAAGATCTCTCTTACGCCGAAAAAGACATTTCAAACGATCTTTTGTCAAAGAACGGAAGCGGAAAGATAAAACTATCCAAAGCCTCTTCCATTTCCCCTCAGATCAACCTTATAGGGATGACTGTGGACGAAGCCCTTTCACAGCTTGACAAATATCTCGATGACGCCGTGATAGCCCATCTTGATAAGATCACAATAATACACGGAAGAGGAACCGGAGCCCTTAAAAACGCGGTAAGCGCCTACCTGAAAAAATGTCCTTATGTTTCATCCTATACTCTTGGTGAAGCGGGACAGGGAGGCTATGGCGTGACTGTCGCTCATATCAAATAAAGAGGAGGTAATATATGTTAGCTCAGCCTAAGATCATGATCGTCGATGACGATACCAATATCGCAGAACTTGTTTCACTGTATCTTGAAAAAGAGCATTTTGACACTCTTTGTGTTGAAGACGGATTTTCCGCTATTGAACAGTTTAAAAAATACACCCCCGACCTTATCCTGTTAGACCTCATGCTTCCGGGCAAAGACGGTTATGAGGTCTGCAGAGAAATAAGAAAGACCTCCAACGTCCCAATAATCATGCTTTCGGCCAAGGGCGAAGTCTTCGATAAGGTCCTCGGACTGGAACTGGGAGCCGACGACTATATCATCAAGCCTTTTGACTCCAAGGAACTGGTCGCGAGAGTCAAAGCTGTGCTTCGGCGTCTGGGCGGAAATAATGTCTCCCATAATTTATCAGATAACAGGGCCTCTTCCCAAAAAGGAGTCATATCTTATCCGGGACTTGAGATCAATATCAACAATTACTCGGTTCAATGCGATGGTCTTGCTCTTGATATGCCGCCGAAAGAGCTTGAGCTTTTATATTTTCTCGCGTCAAATGAAAATCATGTATTTACCAGGGAACAGCTTCTTGAACACATCTGGGGTTACGATTACGCGGGAGATACCAGAACAGTTGACGTTCATATTAAGAGAGTGCGCGAAAAGCTCAAAGATCATCCAACCTGGAAGATAGCTACTGTCTGGGGGATCGGCTATAAATTTGACGTTACAAAATGATCAGGTAGATTACTATGAAAAAAAGTCTTCTTTTTAAACTTATACTTTGTTTTTTTATATGCACCTTCTGCTTTTTCATGCTTTTTAACATGCTCGGCTCAAAGCTCCTTTCCGAGATTCTTTATGAAAGCCGCAACCAGCAGCTCAAGGAGACCGGGGATTCGATCGTTGAAAGCATTGAATTAAAGAATATTGACACTATGACTGGCGAACAGATTCAGGCTGAACTTGACCGCATATCGTCACAGCTTCATTCTATTGTATATGTGTATTCCAATGACAGAAAGATAAGCTTTTCTTCCGGTCCGAAAAAAGTTTTAGAAGAGACAAGAGTCTCATACTCCGCTTCCTTTTCAACCGAAAAATACGGCAAGATCTTTTTTGATATGTACCTTGAAAACAGCTGCATCGATCTTGAGTATTCCAACCTCATGACCTTTGGAAATACTTCACTTATAATCTTAAGCGTTATCGTGTTTCTTGTATTCATACTTGTTTATTTCCTGACCATTTATCCTCTTCATAAGATATCGGTTGCCGCAAAGGAATACAGCAAAGGCAACTTCTCATATGAGTTGAAGATCGGTCAGAACGATGAATACAGGGATCTCGGAAACACCATCAAATACATGGCCAACGAGCTTAATAATCTCGACGATTACCAGAGAAAATTCATCGGAAATATCTCCCATGATTTCCGCTCTCCGCTCACTTCTATCAAAGGATATATAACCGCCATGATCGACGGCACCATACCTGTTGAAAAGCAGGAGAAATATCTTGGCATTATACTTTTTGAGGCCGACAGGCTCAGCGGTCTTATGTCAAATCTCCTCACTCTCTATAATTTTGACAATAACAAAAGGCTTCTCACCAAAAGCAGTTTTGATATCAACTACATCATGAAGAAAACAGCCGAGACTTATGAAGGCGCCTGCGATAAGAAAAAGATCAGCTTTGTCTACAGGATCAGCGACGAACCGCTCTGGGTATACGCCGACCAGCCGAAGATCCAGCAGGTCATTAATAACCTGATCGACAATGCGATAAAATTCAGTCCTCATTATTCGAGGATAATCCTATCTACATATGTCAAGGGTGATAAGATCTTCATCTCCGTTAAAGATTTCGGAGAAGGCATACCGAAAGACAGCATCAACCGGATATGGGAACGTTTCTATAAAAATGATCCTTCAAGAGGAAAAGATAAAAAGGGAACCGGTCTGGGACTTGCCATAACCAAGGAAATTATTCAGGCTCACAACGAGAATATAGACGTAATAAGCACTGAAGGCGTCGGAACCGAATTCGTATTTACTCTCGCCAAAGACAATAATAATAAAAATGCAGATGAATGATCCATCTGCATTTTTTATTATCGACACTTTAATCGTCCCAGGATAGTCTGTGAAGCTCCCCTTTAAGCTGCATGCTCATAAATTCGTTCTGCCTTAAGGCTTCATATAATACTATCGCCACTGAGTTTGATAAGTTCAGCGAACGGATATCATTTGCCATAGGGATCCTTACGCATTTTTCCGGATTATCCTTTAATATCTCTTCAGGTATCCCCGCGCTTTCCTTTCCGAACATTATATAGCACTCATCGGGATAACTCACATCACAGTAAGTATGTCTCGCTTTCGTGGTCGCAAAAAATATTTCCGCGCCGGGATTTTTCTCAAGAAAATCCCTATAGTTAAGATATCTTCTTACATCAAGCTTGTCCCAGTAATCAAGCCCCGCTCTTTTCAGATGCTTCTCGTCAAGTTTAAATCCCAACGGTTCTATAAGATGCAGCCTTGCGTTGGCCGCAACACAGGTTCTTCCTATATTGCCGGTATTGGCCGGTATCTCCGGCTCATGCAATACTATATTGATCAAAGTCAATACGCCTCCATCATTTTCTTTATGATCTTTAATATCCGGGCTTATTATTCTGCAGGATGATCACGCCTGTCCGGCTCCCATCACTTTATACAGTTCATCGCTTGCCGGCGGTTCAAGATGATCACGCCTGTCCGGCTCCCATCACTTTATACAGTTCATCGCTTGCCGGCGGTTCAAGGTACCTCGTCTCATCCTGATTGATGACTATCTTATCGTTATTATCCGTAAATGAGCCTATAACCTGCGCCGGTATGCCTTCTTCGTTTAATACTTCAACAAGCCTGTTTCCATTAGGAGCCACCATCAGCATGCAGCCGCTTGAGATCAGCATATAAGGATTGATATCGAAGAAATCGCAGATCTCTATCGTCTCCTGCTTTACAGGTATCTTCCTGAGATCCACTTTGAGGCCGAGTCCCGCAGCCTCAGCTACCTCCCAGCAGGCTCCGAAAACTCCGCCTTCCGTGATGTCATGCATGAAGACCACATTGCCTTTCATGGCTGTCAGGCTGTCTTTGACAACGCTGATGCCGGACATCAGATTCTTGGCGTTTTCTATAAGCTCCTTAGGATATTTTTCCAGAAGCTCATCTTCCATGGTCTTTGCTATGATGGCTGTTCCCTCCAGCCCGGCGTATTTTGTCATCACGATATCATAACCCGGTTTTATATCGGACGGCTTTAGTCTTTTATCTTTCCTGATCTTACCCACACCTGTAACCGAGATGAGCGGTTTCGTTACGGCGTTGGTAACCTCAGTATGACCTCCGAGAATCTCTATATTTAAAGCGGCGCACTCGTATTCCATTTCCTGCATCATATTCTTGAATTTAAGCTGCGAGATCTTCGGAGGCAGCAGGACCGTCAGCATGATGCCTACCGGCTCGGCACCGTTGCTTGCTATATCGTTGGCCGTTATATTGACTGCAAGCTTTCCAATGTCATGTACCGCTCCCGTTATCGGATCTGTAGACATCACTATCACATCATCCGGTTCAAACTGAAGCTGTGCGCAGTCAAGCCCCACTCCCGGTCTCATCAGCACTTCATCTCTTCTGTGTCTGATTATCTTAAATACAGATCTTTTAAGGACTGTTTCCGATAATTTGCCGATCTTCATACTGTAATCTCCTTGTATAAAATATATTGCCCACTCCCGTCGGCCGACGGCATATAGATCGATGCATAAATGTTGGGGGCAAAAACTTCTGCCCCCAACTTCAAGTCTCGCACGATATAACATGGTCAAAAATTATTTTGACCAATTGGTCATGATTCTACTCAGGCTGTGCCGGCGCTGCCGGTTCAGGATCCGCAGGTTTTGGATTATCCGCAGGTTTTGGATTATCCGCAGGTTTTTCGGCAGACTTTTCTGTTGCCGCCGGTTTTTCTGTTGCCGGTTTTTCGGCTGGTTTCTCAGTCGCCGCAGGCTTCTCGGTCGCTGCCGGTTTATCGGCAGGTTTTTCAGTTGCCGCAGGTTTTTCAGTTGCCGCAGGCTTGTCCGTCGTCGAAGGCTTGTCCGTTGTCGAAGGCTTGTCCGTTGTATCCGGCGTCTGTGTAGCCGGTGTCGGATCATCAGGAGCCTTGGTCGGAGTTGTCGTACTCTTTGTTCCAACTACGATATATCTCGGAGAAGCTTTGTAAGAACTCTTATTATAATCTTCTTCGCTTACAAGCTCACCGTCTATATATATTTCCTTTACTACCTTTGCCTTGTAACCGGTATGTGAACCCTGTGTGACCTTTCTGTAACTTGCAGGCTTGCTGCTGTCCTTAGTGATCACATCGGCTCCCGGCTTTATGGTCTCTGTTACATACTGCCTGTAAATAACTTTTCTGTTGGACGGTCTGGTCTCACAGCCGTAAATGCTGAATACGATCTTATTGGATTCGGTATATCCTTCTATATAGATCGGAACGTCCAGATTATTCCTGAATTTAAAATCCATTCCCGAAGATTCCGATATCGCCGCGTCAAATGAAACAGGCACATAGTTAATGCACATTGAATGGCAGCTTCTGTCGGTGACTTCAAGCTCCGCGCGCATTACCGCGTTATAAAGTGTTGTGGATACCTGACACACTCCGCCGCCATAGGTGTCGATAACCTTACCCGCCGCATATGATCCGGCTTTCTGGTAGCCGTTCTTAGCATTAAACGGAGTGATCTTTTTAAGTATTGAAAATTCTTCTCCCGGATATACTACCGATCCGTTGACAAAATGTACGGCGTTCTTTATATTTACCTTTCTTTCGGAAGAAGACGAGCTGTAATTGGTATTATATGTTCCGAGAAGAGTCTTACATTTCTCAAGGGAATCTACCGTGTACTTAGGCTTGGTATCTTCTACAAGCGGCTCGATATTGATCTCTTCACCCTTATTTTTATCGATAAGCGCCTTAAGATCCTTAAGTGTCTTTTCCCTGTTGATAGCCCTTCCATTCATTCCCGGCACAAAATTGAAAAGTCCCTCGCAGCTGTTTTTCTTAATATAATCAGAAGTCTTCTTTACCATCTGAGGTTCTTTCGCGGGAATATCATATTTGGTACATTCATCATTTACAAATGCTTTAAGCGCCTCTTCATCATATTCAAATTCAGCTTCAAATCTGATACCGCCGTTGGAAACATCTTTGCGCTCTTTATACTTTTCAATGACATTTCCAGTCTGACCCACATTCATTCCGTGTTTGACGAAGTCATTTTTCTTCATCTTATATCCGAGATCCGCAAGAGTAGTGGTTGTTACTCCGCCGTCAGACTTGACAGTGATCTTAACGCCTGTTCTCTTCGCCTCATAAGCTTCTATGGCCGCTTTTGCCTCTTCCTCGGTCATATTACTGATATTCACATCATCCACACACACGCCGTCAGCCACTTTATCCTGAGCCTTAGAATCAACACCCGTAAACAGAAGCACTGATGCTGCCGCCGCTATACAAAGTGTGTATTTAGCAAATTTTTTCATAATGATCCTTTCTAAATATTTTCATAAATACAATTCAGCGATTAAAACTATTAATGGTTTAACTGATCCGGTAGTTCAAAAAAGATCGATCAGCTGATATAACGGATTTATCTAATGAGATACTCAAGAATCATCGGCAGCACCATAGCTGCAACCAGAATGATCGCGATAATAGTAGCAAATTTTCTTCTTCCCTTTTTGCTGTAGATGTTCATAAATAACAATTCCTCCTAAATGATCTGCCCTTCTCCCAACAGAATAATCAGATAGATCGCCTGCAGGCAGTCGATTTACTGCTTATTCTGATGAACTATGAATAGTAACACTGTGTTTCTTCATATTATATACTGTGTTTCTAGGTTGTCAAGTTTACAATGGATCGTAAAATATTTTTTCGGCATTTTTATCAAAGGAAATGATTTTTTTATCGGTTTATCAAGCATTTTTTCCTGCTTTTTGCCATGATATCCCTGCTTATGATACGGTCATGACCATCCCTGCGCGTAACGGCATACTTCCTTAAGAAAACATTCTTCACATGCCGGTTTTCTCGCCTTGCATATGCTCCTGCCAAGTCTTATTATATGTATGTTATAAAGTATCCAGTGATCTTTCGGCAGGATCTTCATGAGTTCAAATTCGATCTTTACAGGATCGTCGCTCTCCGTAAGGCCGAGATGTTTCGATATCCTCTTTACATGCGTATCTACAACGATACTCGGAATACCATAGATATTTCCTCTCACCACATTGGCAGTCTTTCTTCCCACTCCCGAAAGCGCCGTAAGCGCCTCAATATCCTCCGGCACCCTGCCGTCATGTCTTTCAAGAATCTCTCTTGCACATGCTATGATGTTCTTTGCTTTATTATGATAAAAACCTGTGGGCTTTATCATCTCTTCAAATTCCTTAAGGTCGGCCTGCGCCACAGACTTTACATCAGGATATTTCTTAAACAATTCCCTTGTGACCAGATTAACTCTTGCGTCTGTGCACTGCGCGCTGAGCTGTGTCGCGAGCAGAAGTTGCCATGCGTCACGATGTTCAAGATAACAGACATGATCCGTGCCGTATTCATTATCAAGTTTTTCCAATATGGCTGTAACTCTCTCTTTTTTTCTCATAGGCTTTGTAGTTTCTCCCAGTGTGTTTTTTGTGATGCTTTTTTGCCTTTTTTGGCGTTTGTGCTGCTTTTTCGCCCCCTCAGACACCTATTTCCAGCGCCCCCGGCGGCATTTTTCGCCTTTTTTGGGCATTTGTGCTG
>CACZSY010000137.1 GCA_902783965.1 uncultured Lachnospiraceae bacterium | reverse complement strand
GCGTACCATGATACAGTCCGTAAGTTCTTCATACTCTTCTATTTCTTTTATAAGATCCACAGCTTTATCCATAAATTCATATCTGATGATATGAGGAAGAGCGACGCAGGTCTTGTATCCTTCTTTTTTAAGCTTTTCAAGTGAGTACTTAAGATCTTTCGCAAATACGGCAGCTTCAATTATTATAAGATCGTAACCGTCTGTATTCTCATCCGTAAGTTCATCTTCAAGGCAGATATAACGGATTTTCTTAAAATCTGTTTTGCCTAATGCATTCTGTTTGTTTTTATTAACAAAGGGTTCGTCCGGTAATATCACTGTCTTGTCAGGCATGTCCGTCCGCGCTTTTCTGTTTTTAAGAAGCTCTTCCATCCTGGATACCGCGCTTCTTCTTAACTCATTAAGCTTTGATACGGGGAAAAATAATCCGTCTTCAATAATGACCGATAAACCGTCTTCAACAAGAAAGAAAGGACTGTCCCCAAGCTTTGACAGTTTTTCCAGCACAGACTTTTCGGTAACCGGAGCCTTAAGCGCCTTTGACGCAGCTTCGCCAAAGGCGGTAACCGTTATTGGTTTATCGTAATTAATACGATCACCGCAATATGTTGCAGTAAGCCTTATAGGCATATTTTCACTTGCTTCAAAACTCATGCGTATTCCAAGCTTTTTATCTTTGCTGATGTATCTTTCATTCATCTCGTCTATAAGAGAATTATTTCTTATCCTGTAAACAGGCATCTGTTTTGATATGCGTATATTGCTGTAGCAGTTTCCACTGTATGAACCGGCGTTAAAGTCAGACGGAAGCGTAAATTCATATATCGTACCCTGTCCGCCGCTGCCGTTTCCTAAAGTGTCCCCGGAAATCTTTTCTCTTATGGCAAGAACGTCCGAAGGATTGACCTTTTCAAAAAAAGAAGCTTTAAATCTGCCTTTTGCGGCATCGGTGACAGTTCCAACCAATGTGCCGTAATGACTAACGATATTTCCCGACATCATCGCGGTATCATTGTGTTTATAAAAATAACTGTGCGCGAATCCGCCCCTGTTATAGATATCTGATAATCTTATCATATCTTCGTGAAACTGCGGATCTTTCTTAACAAAATCTTCATAATCCTTTCCAAGCTTCTTATACAGGTCAATATATTTTCTGTATATTGAAGTCGTGACGGCAACATATTCCGGCTTCTTCATCCTGCCTTCTATCTTGAAAGAATATATAGGTGATTCCATCAGCTTGGGAAGTACAGGCAGGGCGCAGATATCCTTTGTGGAAAGAAAGGCGCCTTTTAAACTGCCGTCTTGGCGGTTACCATTTTCTTCTATCGTATACATCTTTCTGCAAGGCTGCGCGCACCTGCCCCTGTTGCCGCTTCTTCCTCCGACAAGATAAGACATCATGCACTGACCCGAATAACAGTAACAGAGCGCGCCGTGAATAAAAGTCTCTATCTCAAGACCGGAATTCCTATGGTATTCTTCAATCTCCTTTAAAGAAAGCTCTCTGGGAGTAACAATTCGCGTTGCTTTTTTAAAGTATTCTGAGGATAAATGTGTCGTGGAAGTGAATTGGGTAGATAAATGTATCTTTAATTCAGGAAATGTACGGCTTATATATTCAAGCACTCCGATATCCTGTACGATCACGGCGTCAAGTCCCGCAAGATAAAGGGGCTTAAGATAATCATAAAGCATATCAAGCTCTTTATCAGTAAGAAGTGTGTTGACTGTAAGATAAAGAGCCACATCATACATGTGGCAGAATTTTATGGCTTCTATAAGTTCTTCGGTATCGAAATTATCGGCAAACGCTCTGGCTCCGAACATTTTCCCACCGGTATAGACCGCATCTGCGCCGGCGTTAACCGCGCTGTGAAGGCTCTCTAAGCTTCCGACAGGAGACAGAAGTTCTTTTTCATATAACTTCTTATTAATTAAATTATTCTCAAACAAGTTTTTTCCAAACAGATCTTTTTCATTAAAATTCATATCATTATTACTTTTTCTCATCAAGTTTTGCCTTTAACTGGGCGTTTTCCGCTTCAAGACGGATTATCTTCTTTTGAGCCTGCGTAAAATCATCTTTAACCTGAGCTATCTCTTTTAAGGAAGCCTCATACTTTGACTGGATATTGATAAGCTCATGCTTTAAGTCAAAAATCTCATTGTTCTTGCTGTCATTTTCCGCCGAAAGCTCGCTGGCCTGTCTTTTTGCCTTGAAATAATCGTCGGCGATATTGATCGCCATAAGTACGTTCTTCATATCGGTTTCAAGATAATTAAAGGTATTGGAAAGTCTGAACTGTGAATACTTGTTATTGACATAGGCGGCGACATTCTGGATATAATCCGTGTTCTCAAAGCCGCTGATGGTATATTTTTTATTATTGATGATTACCTGTGTATCAGTCTTCTTGTTCATGGCTAACTTTCCTTTCTGCTAAAAAAATGACAGGATTTTAGAGTATATTGTATAGAAAATAACTGCTAACACACATTTTAATATAGATGTATTAAAAATACAAGGGGGCAAATCGCTATAAGAGCGTTAACCCCCTTTTCATTTTTCTATTTAATTATTAAACGGCACTCCCAGATAATCATACGCCGCCTTAGTCGCCACCCTGCCCCTTTTGGTTCTTTCAAGCAGTCCGTTCTGAATAAGATAAGGCTCATAGACGTCCATTATGGTGGAGCTGTCTTCTCCCGTCGCGGCAGCTATTGTATCAAGTCCTACCGGTCTGCCGTCGAATTTATTGATCATTGTGAGCAGGATCTCTCTGTCTATATTGTCAAGTCCGAGTTTGTCGACTTTCAGGCTGTCCAAGGCTTTTTGCGCTATCTCACCGGTAATATTGCCGTCATATTTGACCTGAGCATAATCTCTTACTCTTTTTAAAAGCCTGTTGGCAATTCTCGGTGTGCCTCTCGAACGACCGGCTATAAGACCTGCTCCCTCGTCATCTATGCCGATACGGAAAAGCCTTGCGTTTCTTTTGATGATAAGGGTTAATTCGGGAATTGTATAATATTCAAGCCTGGATATAACTCCGAACCTGTCCCTTAATGGAGCGGTTAACATTCCAAATCTTGTGGTTGCTCCGATAAGAGTAAAATGCGGAAGATCGAGCCTTATGGAACGGGCGTTTACTCCTTTTCCGATCACTATATCTATAGAAAAATCTTCCATTGCCGGATATAATACTTCTTCCACAACTCTTGAAAGCCTGTGTATCTCATCGACAAATAAAATGTCTCCCTCGTTAAGTCCGTTCAATATCGATGCCATGTCGCCCGGTTTTTCTATGGCGGGACCTGAGGTTATCCTTATATTAACGTCCATCTCATTTGCGACTATCCCCGCAAGCGTGGTCTTGCCAAGTCCCGGAGGACCGTAGAACAGAATGTGATCAAGCTGCTCATTTCTCTGCCTCGCGGCATCAATACTGATCTTAAGACTGTCTTTTATGGCCTGCTGACCGACATAATCGCTTAGAAGCTTTGGTCTTAACGTATTCTCTATTCTTATGTCTTCATCTATGAATTCCGTTGTGATTATCCTGTTATCCAACTCCGATACTCCTTTTGATTAGTATGTCGAAAAGATCTGGCGGATCGATCCGTCACTTACATTCCTGCGTTCCTGCAAACAAATAATGTTGGGGTAAAAAGGTTTTTACCCCGCTGTCATCATCATATGTTTTTAAGCGCAAGCCTTATCATGGCGGAACTGCTCATTCCCGTGATATCTCCTATCTTTGACAAAGCTGTAACCGAACTTGCATGGCTGTAGCCTAAAGCTTCAAGCGCAAGAACGGCATCGTTATATTCATTTCTTGAATCTTCGTTAAGTTCAATATCGTTAAAATCTTGAGGAAGGATATCGTCTCCTATCTTATCCTTTAATTCGAGAATGAGCTTTTCGGCTGTCTTTTTGCCTACTCCGTTGGCCTTGCTGATGCTTTTGGCATCGCCTGTGGCAACGCAGGCTCTAAGCTCTCTTACGCTCATTATCGATAAAATGCTTATTGCCGCTTTGGGACCGATCCCGTTTACCGTAAGCAGAAGCTTGAATGTATCAAGCTCTTCACTGTCACAGAAGCCGTAAAGACATATTATATCCTCGTGGACATAGAGATTGGTATAAATCTTTGCCTCCACGCCTGTTCTTTGATATCTTGCGGTAACGCTGTCCGGAACCGTCAGTTCATAACCGATATTCCCCGATTCCAGAACTATCCTGTTATCATTGATCTCTTCGATCGTGCCTTTGATATATTTAAACATACTTACTCCATTTTTTATCACAAAACGTCTCCGGCGTTTCTGAATGTATCAACTGCCTGCAGTAAAACATTATCCAGTAATATACCGTATCTAAGCCAGTGTCTGGAAGAGGTTCGCGAACCATTGGAAAAGCTTTACCGGCAGCGGTCTCTTTTTCCATTTCTCATAGCTTATCTCTTCAGAGTGAGCCAGTATCTCATTAAGATCCCTTGTTATCTCGCCGACAGTCTTTGGTGAACAGATCCACGCGCCGCATTCATAATGCAGATAGAAGCTTCGGTAATCCATATTTACGGTACCGACTATGGCGCTGGTCTCGTTTACTATCATCTTGGCGTGTATAAATCCCTTGGAATACTCGAATATCCTTACACCGCTCTTAAGAAGCTTGCCGTAATGATAATTCGTAAGCATCTTGATAGTCTTTTTATCCGGTATCTTAGGCGTTATGATCCTGACATCTATTCCACTCTTGACAGCCGTCTCAAGCGCGAGCTTCATATCTTCCTCTATAATAAGATATGGTGTTGTGATATACAGATATTTATTAGCGTAATTTATCATCCGCATATAAACATCCTGGATCGGATTATCCGGATTATTGGCCGGTCCGTCGCTTAAAATATGACAGTAGGTATTAGATCTTACAGATGTGTTGGTCCTGAAAAATCTCTCATAATCCTCATCTTCATCGCCTGTAACTGACCACATCTGCATAAATGTAATGATAAGGCTTCTTACCGCATCGCCTTCTATCCTGACTGCCGTATCCTTCCATATTCCGAATCTTTCAAACAGGTTTGCGTACTCATCACCGATATTGAGGCCTCCGGTATAACCGGCTTTACCGTCGATAACAACGATCTTCTGATGTGAACGGTAATTCATATAAAGCTTATCCATATATTTGTGGATAGGATTAAACACTCTTACCTTAAAACCCTCAGCCTTAAGATCTCTTTCAAAATTCTTGCCGGTACGAAGCATAACACCGAAATCGTCATAGAGGAAATAAATCTCTACTCCTTCGTCAAGCTTCTTTTTTAAAACCTCATGTATCCTGTCCCACAGCTTTCCTTCCGCTATGATGTAGAAATTAATAAGAATGTATTCTTTGGCGTTGTTAAAATCCTCTATCATTGCGTCGAAAGCATCTTCGCCCATCGGAAAATAATCAACTTTATTATTTTTGTAGAGCGGGAAGTTCTCTTTTCTCATATACTTTGACATACGGGTTATCATCGGATATTCCCTGTCAAAGCTTTCGATAACATTTTTATCCTGTTCGTTGTATTTCAGCCCGTAACTAATGTGACCGTATATCTTACGCGTCAGTCTCTTGCTTATGGAAGCATTACCCCAAAGCACATACATGATATGTCCGGATACGGGAAGTATCAGGACGATAGCGATCCACGCTATCTTATAAGAAGGGCTTATGTCATTATTTACCAATACAAGGATCACGATCAATGAAAAAAATTCAAGGAAGAAATAGTAATAAATCGTATTCCTTGACATCATCAATGAAAGCGATATTATAAACGCGATCTGCAGCATGACAAGAAACGCCACCAGAACGAATCTTAAAAAACCGCTTATGTGACCTTTAAAGGTATATTTAATATCTTTAAGACTCACTTTTATCCACCTTTATCTTTTTTCAACAATTCATTCTTTAATATAACACGAAATGCAAACATTTATCAAGTATTTGAATAACAACAGGGGCAAGAGGTATATGAAGGCAATTCTCTCATTCTGGTGGTAATTTTCCAACACAGTTTTCGTGACACAGTATAATTCTTTTGGTATAATGATTACATTAAAAACAGTTGACAGGAACGGTATGAAAACATTTACAAAATTCATTGACAAATCGAATATCGTGCTCAGTGACAGCCTTTTTTTTGATATCGAGACGACCGGTCTTTCTCATTCAAACTCGATAGTCTTTCTCATTGGTATTATGTATTATGATGAAGACAAAAATGGTTATGTATTGATCCAGAACATTATATATAAGATGTCGGAAGAAAGACTTATTCTTGAAGATTTTATCAGGCGGATAAAACCTTTTAAAAGGATCATCAGCTTTAACGGAACAAGCTTTGATATTCCTTTTATAAAGGGCAGGTGCGCCCGTTACGGCATCATGCACGATATTAATGACAAGATCCATCTTGATCTTTATCTTGAATTACGTCCGTTAAAAAAACTGCTGGGACTTGATGATTTCAAGCTTTCGTCCGCTTCAAAAGCTGCAGGTTTTGACCGTATCGATAATACCAGCGGTCGTGAAGTCATCGAGCTATTTCATGAATATGTGAAAGAAGCTTCTCTTTGCCGGGTTACGGGAATCGAATCGGAAACCTTACGAAAGCTTTGCGCATCACTTCTTTTACATAACAGCGATGATGTAGAAGCATATATTTATGTATATGCTCTTAAAGCTTATAAGGATATTTTGGAACAGAAATTTTTTGATATAAAAACCAATGAAACGGATTCGGAAGTGAGCCTTACGGCCGGGATCGAACTGTATTTTCCAAAGGAACTGTATTTTTCAGATGAGTATTCTTCTCTCTTGCTTTGTGATAAATCCATAACGGTGAGTTTAAAGAAAACAGAACGATGCCTTAAGATTTATTATAAAGATTATAAAAATTATTACTATCTTCCGGATGAAGATATGTCTATACATAAATCTCTTGCATTATATGTTGATAAGGAACACAGGGAAAAAGCGCATAAAGAAAACTGCTATTCTAAAAGAGAAGATATTTTTATTGCAACATATGAAGAACTTGACGAGGAAGCATTTAAGTACGGATATGATGACGGTATTTATTTTGCACCTGTCGCTAAAGTGATGAAAGCAGATGAGGAATGGCTGAAAAAACTGATGGCGGCTGTTTTTAGGCATTATTTTAAATTATAACCTATATCTCTATGTTAATAGCCATTGAAGCCGCGAAACAGATACAACGTGCTGTGTTTTTTTCAGAGATTATAAAAAAATATCTATCAGATAATGGTGTTCTGAAAAATTGAAAAAAGCCCCGATATCTCGGGGCTCCTTCATTTTTCTTATGATTCCTGAGGGATGATTTCCTTCTTATTATATGATCCACAGTTCTTGCAAACTCTGTGTGGCATCATTAACTCTCCGCACTTGCTGCACTTAACAAGATTTGGGGCATCCATCTTCCAGTTTGCTCTACGGCTGTCTCTTCTAGCCTTAGAGGATTTGTTCTTTGGACAAATTGACATGTATCTTACACCTCCTTGAAATTCTTAAAAATATCACCGATTACAGACATTCTTGGATCCGGTATAAACTGGTCACAGTCACATTTAGATTTGTTAAGATTACATCCGCACTTTTTGCACAAACCCTTGCAATCCGGTCTGCACAGAACCTGCATCGGAAAGTCAAGAATGATCTCATCTGTAATCAATCTATCTGTATTTACCTGAGTACCATCGATAAAGCTTAACTCATCCATGTTATCACATCTGTCTTTGCTGTTCTCGTTGAAATCTATCTCCCGTGAGTATGAGATATCGAAATCATACGATACATCTTCAAGGCATCTGTCGCATGGAATAAGCAGTGAGACCAAAGCATTCAGGTCGATCTGAGCTTTTCTGTCTCCGGTTGAACGTATCTTTACATACACATCGAATGGAGAAGCTGTCCTGTATGAATTCCCATAAAAACTTACGCTTTCAAGAGAACTTTTCTCACTGAACTCGGAAACTGTTCCAATCTTTGCGATTATACCGGTAACATCAATAAGCATAAATTCACCTTTCCTGCAAATCACACTCTAATGATTATAACGATTGTCATAAAGCTTGTCAATAACCTAATTTAAAAAATTGTTACTATTCACTGTTCATCTGCATAAGTAATAAGTATCCTTCCCACGCAAAGAAAGCCAGAAACAGAAAAAACCTTTTTCTGGATTTCATATAGTTTTATTAAAAGTGCGCACCCCGTGTGCATAGAAAAAGGCAGATGAAAAACACGCTTTTCATCTGCCGGTCTATAATTATTATATATTATTTTTTACTGAACACATGCCAGGGTCTCGTTCGCGATCGCAACTTCTTCGTTAGTTGGTATTACGCATACCTTAACCTTTGAAGCCGGTGTTGAAACAACGATCTCTTCTCCTCTTACGGAATTCTTCTCATCATCAACCTCTACTCCGAGATATGTAAAGTAAGAAAGAACTCTGTTTCTGATGTCCTTGTTGTTCTCACCGATACCTGCCGTAAATACGATGGCATCAACGCCGTTCATAGCTGCAACATAAGCTCCAATGTACTTAACAACGCTGTATACGAAGCACTCCATAGCTGTGTGGGCTGCTTCATTGCCTTCGTTCTCGGCTGCTTCAAGATCTCTGAAGTCGCTTGATACTCCTGAGATACCGAGTACACCTGATTTCTTGTTGAGGATATTTAGAACGTCGTCTACGGTACGGTTTTCTTTATTGGCGATATACTGAACTACGGCCGCGTCAACATCACCGCATCTTGTTCCCATTACAAGTCCCTGAAGCGGCGTAAGTCCCATGCTGGTATCAACGCACTTACCGTTAAGTACAGCTGAAACAGATGAACCGTTTCCGAGATGGCATACGATAACCTTTGAATTATCCGGATCAAGATCAGCTACTTCTAAAGCTCTCTTGCTTACATAGCTGTGGCTTGTGCCGTGGAAGCCGTATTTTCTGATATGATATTTTTCAAAATACTCAGAAGGGATCGCATACATATATGCCTTCTTTGGCATTGTCTGATGGAAAGCTGTATCGAATACTGCAACCTGAGGAGTATCTCCAAGGATTGCTTCACAAGCTTCAATACCGATAAGGTTGGCTGGATTATGTAAAGGTCCAAGGTCGAAGCACTCTCTTATTACTCTCTTAACTTCGTCGTTGATAACAACGGAATCAGTGAAGAATACGCTACCGTGAAGTACTCTGTGTCCAACGGCACCGATCTCTGACTTATCCTTAACAACGCCGTATTCCTTATCCATAAGAGCGTCCATAACCATTGTTACGGCAACTTTGTGATCCTTCATCTCTTTATCGATAACGATATCGTCATGTCCCGGAACCTTATGTGTGAGTCTTGAGCCTTCGATACCTATTCTCTCGCAGAGGCCTTTGGCGATGACCTTCTTGTTGTCATCCATATCGATAAGCTGGTATTTAAGTGATGAGCTTCCGCAGTTGATTACTAAAATCTTCATTTTCTATTATTACTCCTTATTTGTTAGTCTGAGCCTGTACGGCTGTTATTGCAACAACACCTACGATATCATCGCTGCTGCATCCTCTTGAAAGGTCGTTAACAGGCTTTGCGATACCCTGTGTCATAGGTCCGTAAGCTTCTGCCTTCGCAAGTCTTTGAACGAGCTTGTATCCGATATTGCCTGCGTCAAGGTCTGGGAATACAAGTACGTTGGCCTTTCCTGCAACTTCACTGCCCGGAGCCTTTGAAGCGCCTACAGAAGGTACCATGGCTGCGTCTGCCTGAAGCTCTCCGTCAAGATTGAGCTCAGGATACTGCTCTTTGGCGATCCTTACAGCTTCTGTTACTTTATCAACGTCCGCATGCTTTGCGCTTCCCTTTGTAGAATGTGAAAGCATCGCAACAACAGCCTTCTCTCCTACAAGCTGCTCGAAGCTCTTTGCTGAGCTGTCTGCGATAGCTGCAAGCTGCTCGGAATCAGGATTCTGGTTAAGTCCGCAGTCGCTGAATACAAATGTTCCGCCTGCGCCGAATGAGCAGTCAGGAACAACCATTACGAAGAATGAAGAAACGAGCTTTGTTCCCGGAGCTGTCTTAAGGATCTGAAGAGACGGTCTTAAAACATCGGCGGTCGCATGGCACGCACCTGAAACCATTCCGTCCGCGTCACCGGTCTTAACCATAACAACGCCGAATGTAAGATAATCTTTCTTAAGGATCTCACAAGCCTTCTCATAAGTCATTCCCTTGGCTTTTCTAAGGTCTGTAAGAAGGTTTGCGTAATCTTCAAACTTCTCGAAGTTGTCAGGATCAACGATCTTTGCTCCCTCTATATTATAATCCTTTGCCATCTCCTTAACCTTTGCTTCGTTTCCGATAAGAATAAGATTGGCAATGTCTTCCTTAAGGATCTTTTCAGCTGCCTGAATAGTTCTAAGATCTTCTGTCTCAGGCAAGACGATAGTTTTTTTGTCAGCTTTTGCTTTAGCTTTGATAGAATCAATAAAATTCATTTTATCCTCCATTTCCTGCTGCACGGCAGCATCACATCTTTGCTGCTATATACATAAATTCCTCTTTAATGTAAATAGCAACTACACTTCTTAAATTATACTCTTTGCCTATTTGAGATACAAGAAAAAATATCAGATTTTAAAGGAATTTTCTTTAAAATTAAAAAAAATTGATTATAATGATGACAACAGGATCTCGGGAAACTTGGAACAGGCAGGGAATGATGATATGAATACTGTAGGTATGATCGCGGAATTTAATCCTTTTCATAACGGACATAAATATCTGATAGAGCAGGCAAAGAAGATAACAGGAGCAAAGAACTGTGTTGTAATAATGAGCGGAAATTATGTGCAGCGGGGCGAACCGGCCATTATCGACAAATACAAAAGAGCGCGCTGCGCTCTCCTTGGCGGTGCCGATGTAGTATTGGAACTTCCCGTAAGATATTCCTGCGCATCCGCCAAAGATTTTGCATACGGTGCTGTTTCCCTTCTTGGATCACTGGACTGCATAACACATCTGGCGTTCGGCGCTGAAAACCCGGACATCGACGTACTTAAGAACGTTGCTTCTGCGTTATCCGACATGAATATGGAACAGGATAATCTGACCGGGGCTTTGTTGAGGCAGGGACTCAGCTACCCTCTTGCCTTAAGCCGTTCATTTCCGGATCATAAAGATATACTGGATAAACCGAACAATATTCTCGCGATCGAATATATCAGAGCTTTAAATGAGAACAAGAGCAGCATCATTCCTGTCGCCGTTCAAAGAAAGGGAGATCATAATGATGATAATCTGAATGATGATAAATTGAATGACGATGATCTGAATAATGATAACCTTACGGAAAATACCGGCATTTGCAGTTCTACAGCCATAAGAAAAAACATGCGCTCAGACTACAGTAATAGAATATCTGGTTTTATACCGGATTTTTCATATGAAATACTGAAAGAATGTATCAAAGAAGGAATTACAGCGGATATCAACGATTTTTCCGATTATATAAATTTCAGGCTGTTTGAGCTGAAAAAAGAATGTGTTCAAAAAAGCGATTTTGTATCAAAGCTGACAGATTATCATGATATGGACAGAGATCTTGCCTCAAAGCTGTACAATATTTCCGATGAAAGACTGACTGTAAGTGAAATATGCGAAAGGCTTAAATCAAAGAACTATACCAGAGCAAGGATCAACAGGGCGCTCCTTCATTTCATGCTCTCGATAAAAGATACCTCATTCTGTAAAGAAGCAGCCTTTATCAGACTTCTCGGATTAAAAAAAGAAGCGGGTTTTCTTTTAAAAAACTCAAAGTCATATATAATATCAAAACCTGCGGATGCTTTATCGCAGCTTAAAGGGATTGCGTTTGATGAGTACCGCAGTTCATTGTTCTGTGATGACCTGTATTATATGCAAAGAGGCAATAAACGTCAAAATTATCATAAAGAGCTTACTTCCAACATAAATCTATCTTAACCATTGCCGTGAGAATGATAAATGTCCGGATATTTGAAACCAGCAGTATTGTTGCTGCTTATCTTCTTTTCCCATCAGACCTTTGAACTTGCACTGGAAGGTCTGGAACTATGGTATACCTGCGTGGTCCCTGCTCTGCTTCCGGCTGTTTTTATGATAACCCTTATATCTTCAGATGAATTCAGTAAAACCGATCTTCCGCTTCTGTTTCTGTTATCCATGGCTTCCGGCTGTCCGGGCAGCGCCATGTTCTTAAGCTCCGCCTACAGAAAAAACCTTCTTGACAGGGAATCCTACCTGTTCTGGCTGATCGCGCTCAACAATCCCGGACTGCCCTTTCTTATCTCGATAGCTTTCAAAGGAGAATTGCTGCTTATACTGCCCTTATACGCCTCATCCCTCTTATGCGCTTTATTTTTTAAATATTTCGCGGTTTCTGGAAAAAATAAGAACTCCGATGAACTGAACAAATCTTTTCTACATACTTCATATTCCGATCGGGCAGGCGCCGTCTCCATAGAGACAGCCATAGAAAAAAGCATGTATCTAATGTTAAAGATCCTGGGATATATTCTTATGGCATACATAGCTTCCGGGTTGATATGTTATATATTTCCCAATGCTTTTTCAATACTTGCGACTTGTTACTTTGAATTAACTACAGGCGTGGTAAAAATCAGGACTTTTAACTACTTCTGTCTCCTGTCAACTCCTTTATTGTTAAGTGTCGTCGGTTTTCAGGGATTAAGCTCAATATGGCAGGTTTACGCAGTAATAAAGGAAGACGGTGTCCGTCTTCCTTTCCTGATAAAATATAAAATGCTGAATGCGTTGACCGCATTCAGCATAGGTTTACTGATCGATGTTATCTATAAATACTTCGGAATCAAATGAGAAATCCTCATCGCTAAAGCTTGGAAGCTCATCAATGTCATTCTGTTTTTCTTCCTGCGCATCCGAACCGTCAAGCTCTTCTTTTATATCATCAGGAACATTGGAAGAAGCGTTGTTGTTGAGTTCTTTTTTGTTATCCTGAACTATCTTAAGGCTTGCGTTAAGAGTATTGAGCATATTGTCATATGACGCTTTGGTGCTGTTATATGAATCTGAAAGTATGTTCTCGATCATCGTAAGAAGATCATTGGTATATGTATACGCACCCTGCATGATCTCGTCAGAATCAGCCTTCGACTGGGCGCTTATCTTCTGCGCTTCCTCATTAGCCTGTCTGATAAGATCGTTGGCCTGATTGTAAGCCTGCTGCATGATCTCATGCTCGCTCACAAGTCTTGCCGCCTTCTTATTGGCTTCCTCTATTATTCCGGTTGCCTTGAACTCAGCCTCTTTCATTATCATCTCTCTGTTGGAAAGGATCTTCTGACATCTCTTGATCTCATCAGGAGTCTTCATCTTAAGCTCTTCTAAAAGATCATAAAATTCATCTTTAGGAACTATAACCTTATTGCTTGACAGAGGAGAAGTCTTGCAACCGTCTACAAATACAAAAATGTCTTCAATCAACTGTTCGATTCTGCTGCTCTTTGCCATTATGATTCAACCATCCTTTAAATTTAGTAAATTATTTGCGATCCTAAAAGCTGTATTATTATAAGGAACAGCTTTATGAACCGGGGATCATACATTATATTTTGCATATACCGCAGACATAAGCTCCTTCGGTATAAAATGACTGATATCGCCGCCGTATGAGGCAACTTCTCTTACTACACTTGAACTCAGATATGCGTATTTTATATTCGTCGCGAGGAATATAGTGTCAACATTGGAATTGATCTTTCTGTTGGTCTGGGCCATCTGAAGCTCATATTCAAAATCCGTTACCGCCCTGAGTCCTCTTATGATAACGTCAGCTCCTTTAGACTGCGCGAAATCAACCAGAAGTCCGTCAAAAGATTCAACAACAACATTGTCAATATCCGAAGTGACCTTTTTTATAAGATCGACCCTTTCCTCCGCGCTGAAAAGCGGATGTTTGCTCCTGTTCCTCAAGACTCCTATTATCAGCTTGTCAACCATCTTTGAAGAACGGTTGATGATATCGAGATGCCCTAAAGTTATAGGATCAAAACTGCCCGGATAGATACCTGTTTTCATAAAGAAATATCTCCAAAATTAAATATGTTACAACAATCCTTTCAGCCGGCACCCTATGCTTTGGGAGAAAGGAACAGATGCATATTGCTGCCGTATACCTTCTTCTTCGTAAGATTATAATCCAGATCCTCAAGAAAATCAAAGGTATTCTGACTTGATGCCTCAATTATCAGAACGGAATCCGCATCTGTAAGACCGCTTCCCGACAAGGCTCTGAGTATGTCTTCTTCAACACCGGCTTTGTAAGGCGGATCCATGAAGATGATATCAAACGGTCTGTCATACGCGGCGTTTCTGATATAATCAGATACATCCGATCTAATGACCAGAGCTCTGTCTTCAAGCTTTGTGAACTTAAGATTATCTTTAATGCAG
>CACZSY010000136.1 GCA_902783965.1 uncultured Lachnospiraceae bacterium | reverse complement strand
TCTAATTCTGCGTATATCATCTTTACGCAAGTACGATCGTATCCATCTTATATCCTTTTCCCCATACCGTAGCTATCCTCCAGCCCTGGTTGTCATAAGCCGAAAGCTTCTTCCTGAGCCTTTTGATATGAGTGTCCACCGAACGGTTGTCGCCGAAATAATCAAATCCCCACAGGCTGTCGAGCAGATTATCCCTTGTGAATACCTTATTGGGATTGCTGGCAAAAAGATACAGCGTATCAACTTCTTTTCTTGACAGTTTTACCGGCTCATTCCCGATGACGACAGTGTATGTATTCATGCTGATCTTAAGATTCCCGACCACGAGAAGCTCTTTATAGGATTCCGCCACATCGACTCTGTGTTCCATCTCTATCCTGCGGAAGACCGCTTCAAGTCTCGCCACTACCTCCGCGGCGGAAAACGGTTTTGTTACATAATCATCCGCTCCGCTGTTAAGTCCCACTATTATCTCATAGAATTTATTTCTGTGAGAGGTTATGATTATGGGCACCTTGGAGTATCGTCTTATCTCTTTCATCGCCGTAAGGCCGTCGATCTCCTTAAGATCGATATTCATGATGATCGCGTCCGGAGCATAGTTCTCCTCAGCTTCGATCACTTCCCTGCCGTTTTGTACGGTTATTATCTCATAACAATTCTTTTCCAGCGCGGCACAAAGATCATTCCTTGCATCCTCTTCTGTTTCACATAACAATATCTTCTTCAATTTCTGTACCTGTCCGTGACAAACCGTTAATCTTTCTCTGTCTTATCCTGAGATGAATACTTTCTGGCAAGCACGTCTTTGATATCAATGCCCGTCATGGCTTCGATGGTTTCCGGAAGAGTTCCGATTATGTCGGTAACATATCCTGTGACCTTGGAAGCTCCGGTCTTTCCTTCTCCGCTGCCGCTTCCGCTGTCGATAATAACGATCTTCTCAGTCTTTGATAACGGTGTCGCGATAGCTCCGGCAATGTCAGGGAGTTTTTCGATGACCATCTGAGTGATAGCCGCGTCTCCGTAGAGCTTATAGGCTTCCGCTTTCTTTTCCATTGTCTCGGCTTCCGCGCGTCCTTTTGCAAGTATGGCAGCTGCCTCCGCCTCACCTTTAACCCTGATAGCGTCCGCTTCCGCTTCCGCCTTGATCTTAATGGCCTGTGAGAGAGCCTCGGCATTCTTGAGTTCGGCATACTTCTTCGCGTCGGATTCCTTCTCAACCTTGTACTGAGCTGCCTCCGCGTTCTTCTCTATCTTATATTTTTCAGCGTCCGCCTGCTTATTGACGGTAGCAAGAAGTTCCTTCTCACGTCTTACGGCTTCCTGAGCCTGGATCTCGGTCTCTTTCTGTTTCTTGGTTATCTCAACCATCATCGCGGTCTCGGTAACTTCTTTGGAAACCTTATTCTTCTCGATATCGTATGCAAGGTCCGCTTTAGCCTTTGCGATCTCCTGCTCTTCTCTGTAGCCCTGGATCTTAAGCTCTTTGGCCTTGACAGCCTCGGCAACCTGAGTCTCGGCTAAGATCTTGGCTTCCGCTCCAAGTCTCTCGGATTCTGAAGTCTTGATCTTGGTCTCTTTGGCAGCATCCGCCTCTGCGATAGCGGCATTTTTCTTAACCTCTGCTATACGAGGTTTTCCGAGAGCCTCCAGATATCCGTTCTTGTCCGAAATATCTCTTATGGTAAATGCTTTAAGCTCAAGTCCCATAGTTGCAAGACCTACGGCCGCAACCTCCTGAACCTGCGAAGCAAATACTTCCCTGTCCTTATAGATCTCTTCAACGGTCATCTTGGAGATGATCTCACGAAGTTTACCTTCGAGCACGTCTTTAGCAGTATCCTTTATAACGTTTATCGTGCTCTCTTCCTTACCTGTATTAAACTGCTCGCTGGCTGATAATATGCTCTCTTTGTCACTCTTGACCTTGATTACGGCTACGCCGTCGGCTCTGATCTCAACGCCCTGTTCGGTTCTCGCGCCGTCCGTCCTGACCTCTATCTTCATATTTTCAAGAGAAATCTTGTCGGTACGCTCAAGCAGCGGGATAACGAATCCACCGCCTCCGGAGATTACCTTCTTTCTAAGACCGGTAATTACGAGAGCCTTATCCTGAGGAACTCTCTTCCACATGGTAATTATCATAACTACCAGCAATGCAACTACAGCAACCGCTATCACAGCGATCTTGATAGCATCTTCCATATTTCATTCCACCTTTCTACTCTGCCGCATCCCTCTTATGCGGCTTATTAATTCTGGGTTCTGTTCACATAGAAGACATGGTCCTCAATGCGTCTTATGTATACTTTTTCATTCACCTCAAAGCTGAGATCTTCATCGCAGCTTTTGGCAGGTGACGTATAAGAATTGCCGTGTATGCAATATCTTATCTCTCCATATTTCCCCTTCGTTATCCTCTCATTTACATAAGCTTCAAGACCTAACAGTTCGGATTCCTCTGCCGCACTCGTATTCTGTGCCCTTCTCAAAGGAAGTATTACGCATCTGTACAGGAACATCGAACATGCCATCCCGGCTGCCGCCGCGATGAGGATTATGAAGACATTTCCAAGAGACGTCTGTTTCAGAAGGATAAGTCCCGTCGCTCCGAATACCGTGATAAATCCAAGATATACAGTAGGGCTCAGCGGAATATCGATATCCACTCCTCCTATATCCAGATCCAGTCCATCCATGCCTGCAAGGTCAAACAAGCCTCCCACGAGAAAGGAAACCACCGTTACAAATACTCCGATCAGAAAACAAGATGTAAAAAAAGTAGTCATAACCTTTCTCCTTTCTATTGCGAAGATTTCGAAGAAATCTTTGCAGTCGTTCCGCGCGACGCCTGGCGCGATCAAATCTAAGAAACACTGAGCAATACGAAGTGTTTCCTATATCATTAGTACTATAATACCAACTTATAATACATTTTTCAACATTTACAGAATTAAAATACCATTAGACAAACCGATTCGACTGTACTATAATGATTCATCGAAAATAAGACGGAGGTGTATTCATGGACAGTTTTATATTCAGCATCAACGCGACCATGCCGGTCTTCATTCTTATCCTTATAGGTTATATCCTTAAGCGGATCGGACTTATAGACAAAAAATACGTATCCGTTTCCAACAGGATCAATTATCTTATGACTCTTCCTGCGCTCCTGTTCAAAGATATCTCCGGCACGGATATACGTGAGGTTTTCGATGTTTATTACGTGCTCTTCTGCGTCTTTGTCACAACGGTCTCCTTTCTCCTGATCTGGACTCTTTCAAAACTGATCATAAAGGACAAGACCATCGTAGGAGCTTTCGTTCAGGCATCCTTTCGCGGAAGCGCCGCGGTTCTGGGCGTGGCGTTTATCCAGAACATGTACGGGAATTCGGGTATGGCTCCTCTGATGATAATCGGAACCGTTCCGCTCTATAATATCTATTCCGTTATTGTGCTTACTTATGAATCAAATACGGGAACCGAGAAGAATTTAAAAAACGCGTTTATAAATATATGTAAGAATCCCATCATAATCGCCATACTGGCCGGGATCGCAGCTTCTCTTCTGGAGATAAGATTTCCATATATAATCGACCGCTCGATCAGCAATGTGGCCGCTCTCGCTACCCCTATGGCGCTCATATCCATCGGCGGCGGATTCGAAGGCAGGAAAGCATTAAAAAAGATCAAGCCTACCCTTGCCGCGACCCTTATAAAACTCGTGATACTTCCGGCTGTCTTTCTGCCGTTAGCCGTTAATCTCGGCTACAGGGATCAGGAGCTGATAGCCATACTGATCATGCTCGCCGCCCCTACCACCGCAAGCTGTTATATCATGGCAGCAAGTCTCGGAAATGACGAAGTCCTTACTTCAAGCACGATCGTCTCGGCGACATTCTTTTCATCGATCACCCTGACTGTCATAATATTTATACTCAAGAGCTTCGCTTTTATCTAGGATTTTACGGATCATAAGCTTCTTAGCCAGAATATTCCTTGCTCTCTGCATCCTTTTTCTGGCAGCCGCTTCACTTATCCCGAAGATCTCAGCGATCTTCTCAAAACTATACTTATAAAATATCCTGTATCTGACGGTCTGCCTGTACTTTTCAGGCAGATCATCGATGCACAGGATAATACACTTAGAATTCTCCTCTGCCAGAAGCCCTGCAGAAACACTTTCAAGATCAACAATCTCCCCAACCGAATATAATTCTTCCTTTTCCCTGATCTTCGCTTCTCTTCTCTTTCTCCGATATATATCGGCAGCCCTGCTTCTGGTGATCGATAGAATGTAAGCTTTGGTCCGCTCACTGTCAATCTCTGTAACATTAGAAAGGACACATGGATTCAGAATGGTAAGCATTGTATCCTGAAGAACTTCCTCGGCATAGTACTCATCATTAAAATACTTAAGCCCCATAGAATATATCAGACGATTATAGTTATTGTAGATTTCAAGGATCTTATCGTGAGCGTCATTCACCTCAGGTATACCGTAAAGCAACGGTTCCTCCCTTCAAAAGTGATGTGACCATGATAATCCTTTATTATCATAATTGTAATAGATTATAGTATTATTTTAATTTATGCAATCTGTAGAACAATTTTTACGATTACACTTTAATCACTGATAGATGTCATTAAAGCAGCATAGTTATCACATTTCTTAAAATGACCGCGCCGATAACGAGCATCACCGCTCCCGAAATAAGATAAGCCTTAATATTAACAGGTTCATAAAGCCTGCCTGTCTCTCCGATATACAGTTCAACCTGTTCCCCCACCTGTACTTTGGTGCTGCTTAATTCTATTTCTTTTAATACGCCATTCTTATAATACTCCGCAACCGGTCGACGTATCACCGTATTATTTCTTACTGTCTCATTTATCCTGATCACTTTTCCCGTTATCGGTATGATCCTTTCTGTCATTATCTTTATGAGCATGGCGGTAAATATAAGCCACAACCCTCCGATAATAAGGATCATTACAAATATGCAGGAAAATATCATCGATATTTTTATCTCAAGATCATCCATATAAAGCTCCTGTTAACGATCGGGCAGGCGGGGTTTTTCCTCTCCTTCCCGCCATACCTTATGTGCATTAAAAAGGAGAGGGATTTTCATCCCTCTCCTCTGATCAGATTAGTTCAAACATCTTAGAACTTTCCTGCTGTTGCTGCTTCTTCTACCGAAACTGCCACTGCAACTGTTGCTCCAACCATAGGGTTGTTGCCCATTCCGATAAGTCCCATCATCTCAACATGAGCCGGAACTGAAGATGAACCTGCGAACTGTGCGTCTGAGTGCATACGTCCGAGGGTATCTGTCATACCATATGAAGCAGGACCAGCTGCCATATTGTCAGGATGAAGTGTACGGCCTGTGCCGCCGCCTGATGCTACTGAGAAATACTTCTTTCCGATCTCATTGCATTCCTTCTTGTAAGTTCCTGCAACCGGATGCTGGAAACGTGTAGGGTTGGTTGAGTTTCCTGTGATGGAAACGCCTACGTTCTCATGGAACATGATAGCTACACCTTCCTGAACGTCGTCTGCGCCGTAGCACTTAACTGTAGCGCGGAGTCCGTTAGAATATGGTTTTTCAAAGATCACATTAAGCTTTGCTTCTTTGTAATCATACTTTGTCTCTACATAAGTGAAGCCGTTGATACGGGAAATGATCTGCGCAGCGTCTTTTCCAAGACCGTTAAGGATAACTCTTAAAGGTTTCTTACGAACCTTGTTAGCCTTCTCAGCTATACCGATAGCACCCTCTGCTGCGGCAAATGACTCATGTCCTGCAAGGAAGCAGAAGCACTCTGTCTCTTCCTCAAGAAGCATCTTTCCAAGATTACCATGTCCGAGACCAACCTTACGATGGTCTGCAACAGAACCAGGGATACAGAAAGCCTGAAGTCCCTCTCCGATAGCTGCTGCCGCATCTGCTGCTTTTCTGCAGTTCTTCTTGATAGCGATGGCAGCGCCTACTGTATAAGCCCAGCATGCGTTCTCAAAGCAGATAGGCTGGATCTTCTTTACCTGTTCGTAAACATCAAGACCGGCGTCCTTTGTTATCTTTTCAGCCTCTTCTATAGAGCTGATCCCATAGCTGTTAAGGACAGCATTGATCTGATCTATTCTTCTTTCATATGATTCGAATAATGCCATTTGTGGTTTCTCCTTTCCTACTCTTGTCTTGGGTCGATAATCTTAACTGCATCGGCAACGCGGCCGTACTGGCCTTTAGCCTTTTCCCATGCCGTATTAGGATCATCACCCTTCTTGATAAAGTCGGTCATCTTTCCAAGAGAAACAAACTGATATCCGATAACTTCATTATCGGCGTCAAGAGCGATACCTGTTACATAGCCTTCTGCCATCTCCAGATAACGAACGCCCTTTTCCTTTGTGGCATACATTGTTCCAACCTGTGAACGAAGTCCTTTTCCAAGATCCTCAAGTCCTGCTCCGACAGCAAGTCCGTCATCAGAGAATGCGCTCTGTGTACGTCCGTAAACTATCTGAAGGAAAAGCTCTCTCATAGCGGTATTGATAGCGTCGCATACAAGGTCTGTATTAAGCGCCTCGAGGATAGTTCTTCCGGGAAGAATTTCCGAAGCCATAGCCGCGGAATGAGTCATACCCGAACAAC
>CACZSY010000135.1 GCA_902783965.1 uncultured Lachnospiraceae bacterium | reverse complement strand
TGTAATAACTCTTGCTTTGTAATATAATGAAATTATTATATATATATAAGAGGACGATGTCAAAAATAATCTACAGGGTATAATATATATTTGCAAGCATTAGCATTTTTATTGTATAATTATGTATAATTATTGGAGAAGTAAAAGTCAATATTCATCGGGAAAGTGTATAGTGAGGGGATGGGATGAGTGACTGTTTATAGATTACTTAAAAAATATCAAATATTATTTCTTATTTTCGTTCTGTTTTTAACATTTATAATTTCAAATACTAAAGCGTGTGCCGCACAGATATCTGAAGATAATTCATTGACCGCAGAGAATACCGATAAGGATATGAACGTGGTTAGAGTCGGCTATTATGAGAATGAAGTATTTCAGGAGGGGGCTGAACCCGGAGCGGTGAGGACAGGATATGCCTATGAGTACTATCGTAAACTGTCTGAGTACACAGGATGGAATTATGAATATGTCTATGGGGGATTTAGCGAGCTTTATGAGATGCTTCTTGACGGAAGGATAGATATGATGGCAGGGCTTGCAAAGAAGGAGGACCGTATAGGTATTATAGGTTACCCTACCGAACCTATGGGCAGCGAGACCTATACTCTTGTGAGACATGTATCGGATGATTCTCAAGGATATACACCGTCATCTGTTGCCGGCAAGAAGATAGGTGTGCTTGACAGTGCCGTTAAAGACGTTTTGGTTGAGTATCTTGATATTCATTCGATTAATGCGGATATTGTAAGCTTTGATGATTATGAGTCTCTTTTTGCTGCATTTGACAAAAAAGAGGTTGATATACTTGCGGCAGAAGGAGATGGCGCAAGGGGACGTGATGAGTGTGAGGTTATATGTACCTTCGGTCATTCTGATTATTATCTGTGTGTCAATGTTAAGAGAAATGATCTCTTAGAAGAACTTGATACGGCACAATCACTTCTTGCGGCAGAGGAGCCGAATTATCTTAACAGTCTACAGAGTAAGTACTATTCTTCAAGTGTATCCGGGCATACTTTCTCGACTGAAGAGAGAGAATGGATCAAGGAAAACACTTTGCTTAAGGTCGGATATTTCGACAATTATCTTCCATACAGTTCTACCGGAAAAGATGGCCGGGTAACAGGTATTATAAAGGATATCTTTCCGGATATCTTTCGTACGCTCTCTATTTCTGACGTTGATATTTCCTATGTTGGCTATGACAGTTATGATGATATGATTTCCGATGTTCGGAAGGGAAAGATAGATGTGTGCTTTCCTGTTGGCGGAGGTCTGTACTATTCTGAAGAAAACGGTATTTACCAGTCTCAGACAGTTGCATCATCATCCACTGATCTTGTGTATAAGGGAGATTATGAGGGCGACGATCCAATGCATTTTGCGGTAAATGAGAACAACCGTATGCAGTATTATTATATACGCACCAATTTTCCGGATGCAAAGATAACATATTATCCCGACATTGACAGTTGTCTTAAAGCTGTACTTCATGAAGAGGTGGGAGCTACCACGTTAAATGGATTGAGAGCCAATGAAATCCTAAAGAATTCCAGATATAAGGGATTGTCATTAAGACAGCTTAATAAGACAGATGACCGTTCTTTTGGAGTCCGTATAGGAAATGAAGGTCTTCTCAAACTGTTAAACAGGGGAATTAAATTTCTGGGTACAGAGTACTCGCAGGATATAGCTTATCAATATGTTGGTGATCTTTATACCTATACGTTTTGGGATATGGTAAGGGATAATATATGGTTGTTCCTGGTATTGCTTCTGATTATTGCCGTGCTTATTATTGCATTTATTATCAAGGATCTTATGAACACACGTGAGGCAACACGTATGAAGTCGGATTTTGTATCGAATATGTCACACGAGATCAGAACTCCTATAACAGCAATGATCGGAATGAACGAAATGATCCAGCTTGAATGTGAGGATGAAAACATACTTAAGTACGCAGATAACATAGAAAAGGCCGGAGAAAGTCTTCTCGGTATAATCAATGATATTCTTGATTTTTCCAAGATTGAGGCCGGACATATGGAACTTAAGGAACATGCCTATTCTCTTCCGGAGCTTTTGAATAATCTGTACCTGATGATAAAACTTCGGGCTGAAGAGAAGGAACTTGGCTTTTCCATGGAGGTGGATGAGGCTCTGCCGGTAATGCCGATAGGAGATATGCAGAAATTGCGTCAGGTACTTGCCAATCTGCTTACCAATGCAGTGAAGTATACGGAAAAGGGTGATATCCATTTATCCCTTAAGCTTGTTTCAAAGGACGAGGACAGTTTTGTGATGACAGTCTCTGTGGAGGATTCCGGAATAGGAATAAAGAGGGAAGAGATGCACAGACTTTATTCTGCGTTTGAGAGACTTGATGAGGAAAGGACCAGGAGTATTGAGGGTTCGGGTCTTGGCCTTACAATTACCAAAAAACTTCTTTCAATCATGGGAAGTAAGATTGATGTCAAAAGCGAATACGGAAAGGGATCGTGTTTTTCATTTACACTTAAACAGGGGATAAGTGAAAGTACACCGATTGGACCGTTTAGGGGAAGTGACATTGATAAGGTTGATACGCCTAAGAAACGTCGGACGGCGACATTTACAGCGCCAAAGGCAAGGTTGCTTATAGTTGATGATACGCCGATGAATCTTCAGGTAATCTGTGGACTTCTTAAAGGAAATGAAATTTACATAGACACTGCCGGAGGCGGCGAACAGTGTATTGAACTCTTTGAAAAAAATACCTACGACCTTGTATTTCTCGACCAGAGAATGCCGCATATGGACGGTGTGGAAACACTAAATGAGCTTAAGACAAAATTTCCGGTAAAGGAGAAGGAAACACCGATTGTCTGTCTTACCGCCAATGTACTTTCGGGAGCGAGAGAGCAGATGCTCAAGGTAGGATTTACCGACTATCTGACAAAGCCTATTAATTTAAATGATATAGAACAGATGCTGCTTAAGTATATCGCAGAGGAAAAGATACATATGAAGGAGCCGGAGGAGGTTACAAAGAACCTGCTTCCGGAATCGCTAAAGATGGTGAAGGGGCTTGATACAGAGAGCGGTTTGGAATTCTGTGGAGATGAAGAGGATTATTTAGATGCGATAGAAATCTTTTGTTCATCTATAAAGACAAAATCATCTCAGATGGATGAGTATCTCAAAAACGGGGATAATGAAAAACTCTCGTTGATGCTGCATTCTTTGAAGAGTACATCAAAAGCGATAGGAGCGATAGAACTATCGGGAGAGGCGGCTGAGTTAGAGAGAAGATCAGGAGGTGCGGTCGGGGATAATTTTGACAAGGATTTTGAAGAAAAACTAAGGGAGTTTATAAGTGAGTATATAACCATTGGAGAAGCGCTTGATAAAGCGGTGAAAGACGTTAAGGAGAGGTAGTAATGCAGAGAAACAGAACTATAAGTAATGATCTGATAAAAACGATACCTTCTGAAGAGGGTATGTCGGCTACCGAGTGGTTAGCGGAACAGATGCC
>CACZSY010000134.1 GCA_902783965.1 uncultured Lachnospiraceae bacterium | reverse complement strand
GAAACCTGTCATCGTTCATGGAGGCGGAAAGGAGATAAGCAGGCTGATCGACCGTCTTGGAATGGAGACGCAATTTGTAAACGGCTTAAGAGTGACTGACGAGGAAACCATGGAAGTCGCAGAGATGGTTCTTAATAAAGTAAATAAGGGACTTGTCCAGAAGGTTGAAAAGCTTGGAGTAAAGGCTGCGGGTATCTGCGGAAAAGACGCGTCTACACTCATCTGTGAAAAGAAGCTTTCCGACGGTGCCGATATAGGATATGTCGGAAATATCGTAAAAGTAAATACAGAGCTTATAGATTCACTCATTGAAAGCGATTTTATTCCGGTCATAGCTCCTATCGGAATGGACAGGGATTTTAAGACATATAATATCAATGCGGATGATGCGGCCTGTGCTATCGCAACGGCGATCGGAGCGGAAAAACTCGCGTTCCTTACCGATATCGAGGGAGTGTGCAGAGATGTAAACGACAGCAGCACACTTATCTCAATACTTACGCTCAATTCGGCAAGAAAACTCATTGAAGAGGGATTTGTCGGCGGCGGAATGCTCCCTAAGATAAATAACTGCATAGAAGCAGTTGAAAACGGCGTTTCGAGAGTGCATATCTTAGACGGAAGAAAACAGCACTGCCTGCTCATGGAATTCTTTACCAATAAAGGTATCGGAACAGCAATAATCAAAGACAACGGAGGACTTGAAAATGAAGAATTGTATTGAGACCGCAGATGCTCATTTTATCCGCACATATAACAGATTCCCTATCGTATTGGATCACGGGGAAGGCGTTTATCTCTATGATGACAAAGGGAAAAAATATCTGGATTTTGCAGCCGGAATCGCGGTATTTGCATTGGGATACGGCAATAAGGAGTACAACGACGCTTTAAAAAATCAGATCGACAAGCTCCTTCATACTTCCAATCTTTTCTATAATGAACCTTCCGCAGACGCGGCTTTAAAGATCTGTGAGGCTTCGGGAATGGACAGGGTATTCTTTACCAACAGCGGTACGGAGGCTGTCGAGGGCGCACTTAAACTTGCAAGAAGATATTTTTATAATAAAAAAGGAACAAATGACGGCGAGATCATCGCGATGAATAAATCTTTCCACGGCAGGAGCACAGGTTCCCTGGCCGTTACCGGTCAGCCGAAATATCAGGAGGCTTTCAGACCTTTGATGGGCGGGATTAAATTTGCCGATTTCAACGATATTGATTCGGTTAGATCGCTTATAAATGACAATACCTGCGCGATAATATTCGAGACGATCCAGGGTGAAGGCGGGATCTACAGCGCTGACGAAAGCTTTATCAAAGAGATAAGAAAAATATGTGACGAAAAAGATATCCTTCTGATCCTCGATGAGATCCAGTGCGGAATGGGAAGAAGCGGATATATGTTTGCTTATCAGGCTTACGGCATAAAACCGGATATAATTACCTGCGCCAAGGCTTTGGGCTGCGGAGTGCCGGTAGGATGTTTCGCGGCAGCGGGGAAAGCGGCGGAAGCGATGGTGCCGGGTGACCACGGAAGCACTTACGGCGGCAATCCGTTTGTATGCACGGCAGTCAGCAAAGTATTTGAGATATTTGAAAAAGAAGATATTGTAGGACATGTCAAAGAGGTCGGAGATTATCTTTTTGAAAAACTCGAAGAGCTTAAGAACGAAAGTGACAGCATCGTGTCACACAGGGGAAAAGGGCTTATGCAGGGACTTGAATTTAACAGGCCTGTAGGGGATATAATAAAGGCAGCTCAGAAAGAAGGGCTTATTATTATAAGCGCGGGAGCCAATATAATAAGGTTTGTGCCGCCGCTCGTTATAGAAAGATCCCATGTTGACGAGATGACGGCTATACTGAAAAAATGTATGAATTAAAGAAAATATCCGGATCAAAAAATAGTGTTAAAAAAGTTTTACGATTTTTTAAATTAACTATTGTAATAGCAGGTTTGATTTTGTAGAATTAAGTAAGGGCGATGATGTATCCGGTTAGGAGGATGCATGTACAAAAAGTTATTTAAGATTTTTATGTTAATGTCTGTAGCGGGCGTAGCGGTCTGCTTCTATCTGGTTCAGACAAAGAGAGCAGGTAACGGCAAAAAAGACGCTTCGGGACTGCTTACCAGAGTCACAGGAAAGGAAGGTTCCGGATCTGATGTGACCGGAAACGGACAGCCTGATGAACGGAATGCGGAAAAAAGCGGACGAGATGCCGGATCTGACGTGACCGGAAACGGACAGCCTGATGATCAGGGTTCGGGAAGAGTGGCAGCATATGTCTGCGGCGCGGTCGTTAATCCGGGAGTTTATGAACTTAAAGAAGGTTCAAGACTTGATGAGTATATCAAGGCTGCCGGAGGATTTACGGAAGAAGCCCTTACCACGAGTGAGAATCTGGCCAGGTTTGTAAAGGACGGAGAAAAGATATTTATTCCAAAGCTGACTGATGATATACAGCCGGCGGTAGACGGCGGAGCATCTAATCAGAACGGGTCTGACGGGAACGATGGAATTTCTGACCGGAGAGGATCTGATGATGGAGACCGGATATCGGGAGAAGATGAACTTATCAATATCAACACAGCTTCCGCGCAGCTGCTGGTTACGCTTGGCGGGATCGGTGAAGTCAAAGCGCAGCAGATCATTGAGTACCGTAAGGCTAACGACGGATTTTCATGTATAGAAGATATAATGAAAGTCGACGGTATTAAAGAATCGGTTTTTAACAAGATAAAGGATAAGATAACAGTATAAGGATCGGGTAATTATGGCTAGAAAAGTTTTGGTTGTCGATGATGAAAAACTTATTGTAAAGGGTATACGGTTCAGCCTCGAACAGGACGGCATGGAGGTTGACTGCGCCTATGACGGCGATGAAGCTCTTGAAGCCGCAAGAAAAAATGAGTATGATATTATTCTTCTGGATGTTATGCTCCCTAAGCAGAACGGATTTGAAGTCTGCCAGCAGATAAGGGAGTTTTCACAGGTTCCTATCATAATGCTTACCGCGAAACAGGATGATATGGATAAGATCCTCGGACTGGAATACGGTGCGGATGATTATATAACAAAACCGTTCAATATACTCGAAGTCAAGGCAAGGATCAAGGCAATCATCAGAAGAAGCGGACGGAAAGAAATCAAAGAAGACAAAAGCAATAAGCTGGTCTTTGATGATCTCAGACTTGATTGTGACGGCAAAAGAGTTTTTTCGGGAGATAAAGAGATCAATCTTACTTCCAAGGAATTTGATCTTCTTGAACATCTTGCAAGAAACAAAGAAAAAGTTTACAGCAGGGAGAGCCTTCTTAAGATCATCTGGGGTTATGAATATCCGGGTGATGTCAGGACAGTTGATGTTCATGTAAG
>CACZSY010000133.1 GCA_902783965.1 uncultured Lachnospiraceae bacterium | reverse complement strand
TGTGTCGGCTTCATCTTTGATCATAAGACCTGTCCATGTCCTGCTCAGTTCATATAACGAATACGAGCTGAAGATCATTATGGCAAAAAGAAGTCCTACTATGGTATTTCTGATCACCCTTATGGAACGTGAGATATCGGTATTTTCGGATCTTTTTTTCTTACCCTCATCTTCATTTTTTGATACAATCGATGAATATGCCGTAAGATCCGTCATTATCTCACTGAGTCTGAGTCCGAGAGCCTTGAAACTGTCAAGGTTTTCCTTATATTCAGCCGGTCTGTTAGACTCCCTTATTATTCCGTCAACCGGCTCTTTAAGTCTGCCTATAAGATTCTGGACAAAATCTTCCCTTGTCTTAAGCGCTCTTTCCATCTTTTTCCTGTTACCTGCTCCTACAAGATAAAGGAAAACGATCAGACCAAGCATGATCAGATTAATAACTACATTTACAAATACACGTATGATCGCTGTTTTATTCAGCTCATAATTATTAACGCATAAGATCATGTACCAGTTATTATTTGTAACAGAATAGAAAACACTGCACGTCTTTCCGTTAACCGTTGCGGTAAACGGTTCTCCGTCACCTTCATGCAGTATCGTATCCAATACGGAGTTGTATTCAGGAAGACTCTTCTTCAGATCTCTTCCGACATAAGTCATATCGGTATAACCTACTATCAGTCCCTTTTCCGTAGAGATCATGGCAGAACTGCCTTCGCTTAAGGACATTTTCTCTATAGACTGCTGAACCTCTGAGAAAGTGAAATCCATCGCGACTACCGTATCGTTATCATCAAGCATGACGGACATGGTATAACACATCTCGCCTGTCATGGAATCTATGTAAGGATCTGTGATATATATTTCTCCCTTGTTGTTGGCAGCGCCTACATACCATATTCTTTCAGTTCCGTGATAATCCGGCGGGATATCAAAATCAGGAATGATCTCCCATCCCTCGCCCGCGACATATACATTAAATGTATTTCCGCCTGTGGCCGTAAGCTGTGATTGCTTCTGCTCTATTATATATCTCTCAAGCGCTTTTTTATCTCCGCTTTCAACAAACTGGCTTGCACCGTTAGCCACTTTGATCAGCGAATTCTGAACCTTTGTGATATGGTTTTCAAAATCAGATTTAATACTGCTTATCTGGGACTCTCCCAGCTGTTAGGTCTGTTCGGTTATGGTATTGGTTATAAGCTTTGTGTTGGTTATGATAAGAACCGCAAATATGACCACGAGCAGTATGATAATAATTCTGTCAGAGTTCCTTACTCTACTTCTCATTTCTTTTTTCCTTCATCTTATACTCGGTATCTTCATCGATCATTTCTACCATTATATTTGCGAACTTCGGATCAAACTGTTTTCCGGCGCCTTTTAATATCTCTTCCTTAACCTTTTCCTGCGGCATTATATCTCTATAACTTCTGTTGCTGGTCATGGCATCATAAGCATCGGCTACCGCGATTATCCTTGCCTCTTCCGGGATCTCGCTTCCTTTAAGGCCATCAGGATAGCCTGTGCCGTCGTATTTTTCATGATGCCATCTCGCACCTATCGCAAGCTCAGGCATTTCTTCTATATTATAAAGGATCTGCGAACCCATTGCAGGATGCCTCTTAATCTTTTCGAATTCTTCATTATTAAGTCTTGAAGGTTTATTGATAACATCGTCCGGAACTCCGATCTTTCCTACATCATGAAGAAGTCCCATCATATAGACATCCGTCTGTCTGGTCTCGGAATATCCGCATCTTTTTGCTATCTCCCTTGAATATTCGGCAACTCTTCCCGAATGGCCGTTGGTATAGGAATCCTTTGCATCAATGGCATCAGCAAGGGATTGAACGACATGAACGAAAAGCTTTCTGTTTTCTTCCGTCTTTTTTTCCACCTCGCCGGCAAGATTTTTCTGAAGCCTCACCATCTCTACTATATGGCTTACCCTTAATACGAGCACCTCCGGAACAAACGGCTTCCTGATAAAGTCCATCGCTCCCAGCGCAAGTCCGGTCTTTTCCGAATCTTCGTCATCATTTGCTGTCAAAAATATGACCGGTATCTGGGATATCTCATCATCCATCTCATTCAGTCTTCTCTTAGTCTCGAAGCCGTCCATTTCCGGCATCGCGATATCCAGCAGAATGAGGTTCGGCCTGTTTTCCTTTAAAAAATCCAAAAGCGCTTTTCCTGACTTAAGCGCGCTCACACGCATGCCGTTGCGGCTAAGGACTCTTCCCGCAACCTTAAGATTGGCCATATCATCATCTACGACTACTATCCATCCGTCCATAATTACCTCCAATTTCATATACAGAGCCCTTAGCTTTTGCCCGAGGGCATTAAGCCGGTCAGCTTCTGCATCAAAACTCTTATCCAACAAGATCTTATCCTGATCACATCTGGTGCCTTACTACCTTATATTCATCATCCAGCTGATAATACGGACAGGTCTTCTCACTTATGAACCTGACGTAGTCATCCTCGTCCATATTGACCTGACAGTCATAATCATCATATTCCTCATCATAAACATAGAAACTGCAGCTGTTGCAATCCACTCCCATTTGATACCCTTTCCGCGCGATCAACCGCGCATCATCTTTCCCGTGAATCAACCAACCTTATATTTTGCCCCCTTGATAACAGATTTCTTCACACTTCGTGCTCTGTTGTCATCATGTAATGATCCAGCAGTTCAAAAATCCAGTCCCTAAGATCAGAAAAATGATAACCGGTCTGCTTTGCCCTGTCGGTATTAATGCTGTATTCAGGCTCGCCGTTATATGGAGCTGCCGCTCCGTCAGGGCTTAAGACCGCTTTTTTCCCTGTCTTTTTTTCAATATACTCAATTATCTCGCGAAGAGATATCGTACCGTCCGAACTGCCGTTGACCGCGCCTCTGATATCCTTATCCACCAGATGCGCGAGAAAATAACCGGCTTCATCAGAACGGATAAATCCCATCTGTTCATCGATGTTGTCAATATACATAGGCTCAGATCTCATAACATGCTCCACATAGAACAGAAGCCGTTTTGTATAGTCATCTACACCAATAACAAACGGGTATCTTACAGCTGTCCAGTTCTTGTCCGGATATTGCTGCCACAAAGCATATTCCGCCTGTCTTTTTATCTTATCATAGGAATACGCAAATCTGTCGCACCATTCAAAATCTTTTGAATATCCGTCAAAATCACTTTCTACCGTATTCAGGTGTTTCGGATCATAGACAGCCGTACTCGACATATAAATATACCTGTCACAATCCGCATGATCCAGCACATATTTTATATCGATCGAACAATATGCGATCTTATCAATTATCACATCATAGTGATCTCTCACAAGAACATTCTTCATGCTCTCTTCATCCATTCTCTGGATCATGACTCGTTTTACCCTGTCTCCGAACGGATCCGCTGCTCTTCCTCTGGTTGCAACTGTCACTTCATGCCCTTGTTCCAAGAGTCTGTTGACCATATGTATCCCGAAAAATTTAGTTCCTCCGATGACCAGTATCTTCATTGTTAATTCGCCTTCCTTTGTTCAGATCCGATAATGCCTTCCGATAAATCATTCTCTTATTGAAAATAATAGATCAATGCTATATAATACGCGCTAACGGGTCAATATTAATTTATCACCTAAACGCGAAATTGTAAAGGAATCCTTTTATGAATAAGAAAAGAAATATTACAGATATTATGATCATCATATGGCTGACTCTCATCTGGGGCCACAGTCTCATGCCCGCAGGCGCCTCCTCCCAAGAAAGCGGTTTTGTTACAGATTTCATATTTAAACTTATACCGGCTTTTATAAACACCTCTAATATGGAACTTTTTGTACGAAAAGCCGCACATTTTTCAGAATTTGCAGTTCTCGGGATACTGCTTCGCGCCAGAACCGGTCTGCTCACCGGCACCGAATCGCGCCAGGCAACGGCCGGTGATCTTCCCGGCGAGTCCCATGTACATGACAAAACTGCCGGACGATTCTTTACCGCAGCCTGCGCCGGTTTTTTCGCCGCATTTATCGATGAAACCATACAGTTATTTATTGAAGGACGCAGCGGTTCGGTAGTCGATATGTGGATCGATCTTGCAGGCGTTATAACAGGCTGTATCATTACCACGGTAATACTTAAGTCTCACGCCGCATAAAGAAACCTTCTTTCGTATCAAGGCTTTAATCTAAACTTCATGACAACAGGATTATGATCTGAATATTTAAATCCGGTATCAATTATCTGAACATGATCGCATTCAATATTATCAGAGATCACGAAACCATCCAGGATAACAACAAAGCTGTCCTCTGAATATGGGATATCGGCATTTCGGGCGGAAGGGATCAGTTCATCCGCATAATCCATGCATCTTGTAAACCCTTCGGGAAGATCTGAATCAGGAAACGGCTGACACCACGCATAGTCGTCCGTAAAACCAGGATTAAAATACTCCTTGGAGTTTCCCGTAAAATCGTGGTTAAAATCTCCTCCGCATATCACATAATTTCCTTTATCATATTCCTTCTTCATATCTTCAAACAGCATTTCCATCTGCGCGTTCCCCTGTGAGGCATCTGTTCCGTATGCGGAAGTATGTACGTTGATCAATATCAGTTCTTTTCCGTTATCGGCCGGAATTCGCGAAATACTGTAGCAACGGTCAAGATCCAGGATCTTCTTGATCCCTTTGGCTATCGGAAAGCTTCTGCGCAGTCCGGAACTTATATCGACATTGCTCAATGTCAGCAGACCAGCGTTCGAAGCGCCGTGAGGCTCCAAAACAGGATACATAAGATATGCGGAATGATAATTCAGCGCAAATACACTGTCATATTTTCCCGCCTCACCGAAAAGATCGATGATCTGTTCCACTTCATTTACATGAAAACTTCTGGTTGAGTCTGTATCAACCTCCTGAAAGATCGCGAAATCCGGTTTGAAGGACAGCGCGGTCTGCGCGCTTCCATCAACGCATCCGATAACACTATCCTTAGAACGCGCCCGGCTTTCCTTACCGCCATCCATAAAAAATGTATAATCTGCGGTATAGGCACCGAAGCCTATATTGTAACTGACTATCGTATATTCTTTTCCTGCCGTCGCCGTTTCATCGGCATCTCCCTCAACCTCAAGAACTAAATTGTCTTCAATACGCTCATACGTAAGAAAAACATATGCCACATAAATGCCGACGATAATGAAAATCATTGACAATACTATCAACGGTATCTTCCATAGCAGTCTCTTTTTACTCTTCCTTGTTGTATCCGCTCTCTTTTTCATGACAAACCTTTCTTCTGATAATTATATCCTATATCAGCCGTTTTAAGAATTCCATACTATCCGCTGCCATTTCAGGTAAGATACACTCTGCAGGCAGCGTCAGCCCCTTTCTGAGACTTTCGTATAATTCTTGGGTCAGATATCGGCTGAATATTTGACATTTCAATAACTTTCCTCTTATCATTATAAACAAACATTCCTGAATATACAACTGATTACAGAATAATATGTCTGTCTTCGCAATTACCGCCAATGATGTAATATATTTATCATCCTTATTTATTTATTGGCTTTTATATGATAAAATAAAACTGTTGTAACTATTCACGATTCATCTGCATAAGTAATAAATCGGCTGTTTCTAAAGGCAATCAATAACCAAGGAGAAAATAGCATGGAGACTTTTTTCAAACTCAAAGAACGTGGAACAAATGTGAAGACCGAGATCATTGCCGGTATCACTACGTTTATGACCATGGCTTATATTTTAGCCGTAAACCCAAGTATTCTCTCAGATGCCGGTATGGATCCCGTAGCTGTTCTGCTTGCAACCTGTCTTGCATCATTTATTGGTACACTATGTATGGCACTTATGGCTAATCTGCCTTTTGCTCTATCGGCAGGAATGGGACTTAATGCCTATTTTGCTTATACTGTAGTCCTTTCAATGGGTTATACATGGCAGGAAGCTCTTCTGGCTGTATTTATAGAAGGAATCATTTTTATCATTCTTTCTTTGACAAACGTTCGCGAGGCTATATTTAACGCTATCCCGCTGGAACTTAAAAAAGCGGTTTCCGTAGGTGTAGGTCTTTATATCTGCTTTATCGGACTGCAGAATGCCAAGCTCGTAACAGGCGGTTCAACCCTTGTACAGATGGTAAATTTTAAAACCGATTTCCATACAGTCGGTATTACAGCTCTCCTTGCGCTCTTCGGAATTCTTTTTACCGCTATTTTATATATAAAGAAAGTACCGGGTTCAATCCTTATCGGCATCTTTGGGGTATGGGTCCTCGGGATCATTTGCCAGTTTATCGGTATCTATATCCCTGATCCTGACGCGAAATTCTATACACTTATCCCAAGCTTTCACATGACAGACTTTTCAAAGCTTGGCGAAACTTTGGGTCAGTGCTTTAAAGTAGATCTTCAAAATCTCGGAATATTTAATTTTATTGTTATTATATTCTCATTCCTCTTCGTAGATCTCTTCGAAACACTCGGCACACTCATCGGCGTTGCTTCCAAAGCAGATATGCTTGATAAAGACGGAAAACTTCCGGCCGTCAAACCGGCACTTATAGCTGATTCTATCGCAACCACTGCCGGTGCTTTACTTGGTACATCTACAACTACAACATATGTTGAATCCGCAGCCGGTGTAAGCGCAGGCGGAAGGACCGGACTTGCATCATTAACAACAGCTTTACTCTTCCTGCTTTCAACATTGCTTGCTCCGATCTTCATAGCAATACCTTCATTTGCCACAGCTCCCGCACTTGTAATAGTCGGTTTTCTTATGTTTAGCGGAATCACGGAGCTTAAGATGAAGGAAGAAAATTATACTTCTGCTATCCCGGCATATATCTGTATCTTCTCAATGCCGCTGTTTTACAGCATTTCAGAAGGTATATCACTTGGGATCATCTCTTATGTGATCATTCATGTATTTACCGGAAAAGCAAAGGAAGTCAACCCTATCATGTATATACTTACAGTACTGTTTATACTTAAATATGTTTTTCTGTAAAAATGTATACAGCTCCAAAACTCGCAGGCAAGTATCGAATTCAAAAATCTATGTCAAGCATTTTTGAAAATGTCCCAAAATTTTTTAAACATTAGCCCCGACTTTATAGCTGGGGCTTTACATTTCTTTACATGATGT
>CACZSY010000132.1 GCA_902783965.1 uncultured Lachnospiraceae bacterium | reverse complement strand
ATTTCATATTTTGATAATAAAGCGGTTTCCAAATCTGCGATCATTACTTCTCAAGATAAAAGCATTATTCCAATCGAACATATTGATATTCATTGTGCCAATAAAGAACTTGACCGAAATGAATTTGTTATAAAGAAAGATGAATACTCATATCACATGATGAACCTTATCGATTATCTGATTGGAAACACAGACAGACATTGGGGCAATTGGGGATTTTTTGTTGACAACGATACGAACCGTCTTGAAAAACTGCATCCACTGATGGATTTTAATAAATCATTTCAGGCTTATGATACGCTTGAAGGTACAAAGTGCCTTACAAATAATAAAAACGAATCCCAGCTTGAAGCTGCAATATGTGCGGTAAAAACTGTGGGACTTAACCGTATCAGTAATATAAATCCTGAATGGTTTGGTAATGAGGAGTGGGGGAAGATGTTTTTTGAAAGACTTGGTGTTCTGGAAAAAATAAACTAAAAGAATAAAAAATTATAATGTTGAGTTTGGGTACAGACTTGGAGGATAATATATATGTTGCATATTTATGTAAATGAGCCTGCAGGGTTGATTAAATCTGTTGACAGCTGGTTTAACAGAAACAAAAAAAAAGAATGGTTTAACCGGCAGGATGTTAAAAATGTCATAATGAAGATTGATAATACTAAAGCTGTAAAGGATGAGTATTTAGAAAGTCCGGTATTTGGTGCCATCTCGCCTGATAGATTATCTACAGGATGTAAGGCTCTTATTTTGATGATCATACAGAATCGACCTGTTTATGCTACAAAATGTGGTGATAATTGCATAGACAGCATTATTGAAATAGCTAATAGTAAAGAGTTGTATATATGTCTGCATCATCCAATGAAATTTCCGATGAAATTTGAGGCAGTAATGGAAGACACAGATACAAAGGTTAAGTCAAGGAAGGAGTTTTTGGATGAGTATTATAAAGTTAGATGTTCGCGATGATAATATTCATTTTGAACTGACTTTTGACAGACGTATCAATTTCATCATAGGAAACAGTGCTTCCGGAAAGACAACGCTTTATAATATGCTTGGTTCTTCCAGGGAAGATAATGATATCATAGTTGATACAACATATGATTTTATTTTAGCTGCTGTGGATACTTATGAGATAATGATAAGAGAGAGTAAAGACGCTATTTTTATTTTTGATGACTTGGATGTCATTAGCTCTGCTTCTTTTTCTGAACTTGTAAAAAAATATGGAATCAATAATAATTTATGGTTTATCATAATGTCCAGAGAAGATGATGAGTCTTTGAATGAAGCAAAACGTTTATCATTCAGTATAAATAATATTTTTAAGCTTTCATCAGAAAATGGACACTATATAAATATAAAATATTATAATTACAGCTTTCCACAAATAAAGCATTATGATAAGGTACTGATCGAGGATACAACTTCCGGATTTGATTTCTTTTCAAATTTATATAAACAAGGTGTAGTTTGTTCAACAAGTGGGAAGAGTACAATAGTTGATGACACTCAAAGGCTGATAAATGAAGGGAATAAGAATATATTGGTTTTATTTGATTCAGCAGCATTTGGTTGTCATATAAGTAAGTTTGATGCTTATTTTTCAGACGATAATGGATTTAGAGTTTCGGTTCTTTCATTTTATGAATGCTTTGAGGAACTGCTATTAAGAACAAATCTGTTGAATCGGCTGCCTATGGTCACTAAAGAGCTCAGTAGATTGACAGATTATGCCAATAATTTTATAAGCTGGGAAAATTATTTTGAGGATTTAATAAAACGTGCAACTGAGGATAAGATGTATAAATATAATCATTCCGGTGTTTTAAGAACATGTTATTATGAACCATGTATGAAGTGTAATCCAAATATAATGGAAAAGTGTGACGGTACTTTAGATGGTAATAATAAATTTGAAAGTTTGTTAAAGGATACGAAGTATGAATTTTTGCTTGATTATTTAGTTGGATGACCTAGACAAAAGTAAAAATACTTTAAGAAATGTAAAAAAAAATACTTGACACCGTCCGGCGTATAGTATATACTTCACTTTCGTAAAGAAAAAAAGTTTACATACGCCGGAGTTTTTATGCAGATCTTTAATGCCGATGAGGATATCAGGGAAAAATACAATACGGCTCTTTTGCTTGATTATTACGGTTCACTTTTAAAGAAGCCGCAGGCTGATATGACTGCCGACTATTTCTTTAACGATATGAGCCTTAGTGAGATTGCCGCTGACAATGATACAAGCAGGCAGAGTGTCTACGATACCGTTAAAAGAAGCGTGGCAAAGCTTGAAAATTATGAAGAGCTGCTCGGACTTGTCAGTAAGCATGGCAGGCTTTCGGAAAAGATAGCCGATATGGAGATTAAGCTTGCAAGGCTTAAGGAGTTAACGGGTGATACCTGCGAAGCAACGGATCTGATCGAAGAGCTTTCGAAAGAACTTGGCGTGATCAAAGAAGAGATTTAGAGGATAATATATGGCATTTGATAGTTTATCAGATAAATTGCAAAATGTTTTCAAGAAGCTCAGAAGCAAGGGCGTTCTTACCGAAGCCGATGTTAAAGAGGCTTTAAAGGAAGTTAAGATGGCCCTGCTTGAAGCTGATGTTAACTTTAAGGTTGTTAAGAAGTTCATATATTCTGTAACCGAAAGAGCTGTAGGACAGAATGTTCTTACGAGTCTTACTCCGGGACAGATGGTAATCAAGATCGTTAACGAAGAGATGATTTCTCTTATGGGTGACGAGACGACTGAGATCGCATTTAAGCCTTCCAACGAGATCACGGTTATCATGATGTGTGGACTTCAGGGTGCAGGTAAGACTACGACCTGCGCAAAGCTTGGCGGAAAATTCAAGCAGAAAGGAAAGTCGCCGCTGCTTGTTGCCTGCGACGTTTACAGACCTGCCGCTATCAAGCAGCTGCAGATCAATGGTGAAAAACAGGGAGTTCCTGTATTTGCAATGGGTGACAACAATAAGCCGGTCAATATTGCAAAGGCTGCGATCGAGCATGCGAAAAAGAATAATCAGAATGTGGTCATCCTCGATACCGCCGGACGTCTTCATATAGATGAAGGCATGATGGATGAGCTTATCGAGATCAAGAACAACGTTGATGTTTTCCAGAGCATTCTTGTTGTCGATTCCATGACAGGTCAGGATGCGGTTAATGTTGCCGAGACTTTCAACAATAAGATCGGTATAGACGGAGTTATCCTTACAAAGCTCGACGGCGATACCAGAGGCGGTGCGGCTCTTTCGATCAGGGCAGTTACCGGAAAACCTATTCTTTATGTGGGTATGGGCGAGAAGCTTTCAGACCTTGAACAGTTCTATCCGGACAGAATGGCTTCACGAATCCTTGGTATGGGCGACATTCTAACCCTTATTGATAAGGCACAGTCACAGATAGATGAAGAAAAAGCGATGGAGCTTGAAAAGAAGCTTCGCAAGGCTGAATTTGATTTCAATGATTTCCTTGAGCAGATCGACCAGATGAAGAAGATGGGAGGTATTTCTTCCCTGATGTCAATGCTTCCGGGCATGAACAACCAGCTTAAGGATGTTGAGATAGATGACGATGCATTCAAACCGTTCGAAGCGATCATTTATTCTATGACAAAGGAAGAGAGAGCGAACCCTTCGCTTCTTAATCCTTCAAGAAAGAACAGGATCGCAAAGGGAGCCGGAGTTGATATAGCTCAGGTCAACAGAATGGTCAAGCAGTTTGAACAGTCAAAGAAAATGATGAAGCAGATGTCGGGAATGATGAATGCGAAGGGCAAGAAGGGAAGATTTAAACTTCCGTTCGGATTTTAATAAGACTTGACAGCAGGTATTATATTTATGATGCGAGCGCCAAAGATATTTCTTTGAGCTTGACATAGATTTATTATATTATAGGAGGTGAAACGACGTGGCAGTAAAGATCAGATTAAGAAGAATGGGACAGAAGAAGGCTCCTTTTTATAGAATCGTTGTTTCTGATTCAAGATCACCAAGAGACGGAAGATTCATAGATGAGATCGGATACTTCGATCCTACCAAAGAACCAAGCGTTATCAAGGTTGATGAGGAAGCAGCCAACAAATGGCTTGCAAACGGTGCAAAGCCTACTGAAACAGTCAACAAGTTATTCAAGAGCGCCGGTATCGTTAAATAATGACCGCGGCAGAATGGAGCAGCCATGAAAGAATTAGTTGAGGTATTGGCTAAAGCACTGGTTGATCATCCTGAAGAGGTTGTTGTTACCGAAAGCTATAAGGACGATACTTTAGTACTTGAGCTTAAGGTCGCAAAGGACGATATGGGAAAGGTCATCGGTAAGCAGGGACGCATTGCCAAGGCGATCCGTACTCTGGTTAAGTCAAAGGCTTCTAAAGATGACAAAAAAGTAATAGTTGAGATTCAGTAATACTGTATCTTTTATGAGTAGGGATGACAATGTCTTCCCTACTTACTTTATATGCACACGGGGCGCGCAAGGAAGATTCCCGGCTGACGCCGGACGCGCCCCGGCGCTGCGAGGTGGAGAGGACAAAGCCTCTCCGCCTTGATAACATGAACGACATAGGGAAATATGTCAGCTGACGCTGACTGTCGGGCGGCGCATCGAGGTGGAGAGGATAAAGCCTCTCCGCCTCGATAAAATGGAGGTTTTTTAATGGATTTTTTGAGAGTTGGCGTAATTTCGAATACTCACGGCATCAAAGGGGAAGTCAAGGTTTTTCCTACTACCGATGATCCGGAAAGATTTGAAGAGCTTGAAAAAGCATTTATAGTATTTAAAGGCGAATATAAGGAAGTAAGTATAAGTTCTGTTAAGTATTTTAAACAGTTTGTTATACTTAAATTTAAAGAATATAATGATATCAATGATATATTGAAATTTAAGGGTTGCGATCTTGTAGTGGACAGGGAGAATGCTGTTCCGCTTGAAGAGAACGAGTATTTCATTTGCGATCTTATCGGTCTTAAGGTGGTGACGGAAGACGGAGATTTCGGTGTCTTAAAGGATGTCCTTACCGGAAATGCCAATGATGTCTATGTTGTTGATCATGAGGGCAGGGAAGTACTATTGCCGGTGATCGATGAGTGTATCCTTGATGTAAATATTAAAGAAGGATTCATAAAAGCCCATATTATGAAAGGACTGTTGGACTGATGTGGTTCGTGTTATAGAAAGGTAATTGGACTGATAAAGGTCGTTTATGAAAGGACTGTTGGACTGATGAAATTTCATGTTATGACACTGTTTCCGGAAGTTATAGATCAAAGCCTTAATTATAGTATATTGAAAAGGGCGCGGGAAAACGGAATCATAGAGATAGACGCGGTAAATATAAGAGATTATACAGAGAATAAACATCTTAGAGTTGATGATTATCCTTACGGCGGTGGCGCAGGCATGGTCATGCAGGCACAGCCGGTGGTTGACTGCTACAGAAGCATCAGAGAAAAAGCAGGAAAAGACTTAAGAGTTATCTACCTGACTCCATGGGGAAAAGTATTTAATCAGCAGATGGCAAGAGAGTTAGCAAAAGAAGAAGAACTTGTGCTTCTGTGTGGTCATTACGAAGGAATTGACGAGAGAGCATTGGATATGATAGCAACAGATTTTGTATCCATCGGAGATTATGTGCTTACAGGCGGAGAGATGCCGGCGGTAATTATGATAGACTGTATATCAAGACTTGTAGATAATGTTCTCGGCAATGAAAGCTCTTCGGAGGATGAATCGTTTTCCGATAATCTGCTGGAATATCCCCAGTATACCAGACCCTATGATTTTGAGGGGCATAAGGTGCCGGATATCCTTATGTCCGGCGACCATGCGAAAGTAGCCGCATATAGAAAGCAGTGTTCAATAGAGAGAACTAAGAAGTTCAGACCTGATCTTTTGGAAAAAGTAAAAATAGAAAAATAAGAATTAATTATCACAGGAGCCTGTGCAGAATTTAATGTTCGATACAGGCTCTTTGTACTTTTGTCTCAGTCAGAGAAGTACAATCTCCGACCTGGATAAACGCTCCGCGAAGATGCACATGGATTAGGATAGGTGATCTGTCAGCTAAAGCTGATCCGAATCAGGCTCCAATACTCGCAAGCGAGGCTTGAATTATTATATCATTGTCTCATATGAGGATTTTGGAAGTATGAAATTCGAATAAATCCGTTGTAAAAGTGGAGTTAATATTTGAAAAGCAGCACAAATGCCAAAAAAGGTGAAAAATACTGCCGGGCGCGCCGGAAACAGGCTTCTTGAAGGGGGAAAAAGCAGCACAAATGCCAAAAATGGCGAAAAATGCTGCCGGGCGCGCCGGAAACAGGCGTCTTGAAGGGGGAAAAAGCAGCACAAATGCCAAAAAAGACGAAAAATGCTGCCAGGCGCGCCGGAAACAGGCGCCCGCGAGGGGGTCCGTTCTTGTCTGAAAGAAACGGGTTAAAGAAGTGCTTTTAGAAGAAAAATTATTTTTTTCTTGCAATAATCACACATATATGTTATAAGTTAAGTTGTCGCGTAAAAAGGATGGTCCTCTGTTACTATATGTATTAAGAACATCAAAATAAACAGGAGGCAGAAAATGAATAACATTATCAAATCAATCGAAGATGCCCAGCTTAAGGCTGAGGTAAGCAAGTTCAGCGTAGGTGACGTTGTTAAGGTCTATGCAAAGGTTAAGGAAGGCCAGAGAGAAAGAACTCAGGTATTCGAGGGAACCGTTATCAAGAGACAGAATGGTGGAATCAAAGAGACATTTACCGTAAGAAAGACATCTAACGGAATCGGCGTTGAAAAGACTTGGCCGTTACATTCTCCTATAGTTGAGAAAGTAGAAGTTATCAGAAGAGGTAAGGTCAGAAGAGCTAAGCTTAATTACCTTCGTAACAGAGTTGGTAAGTCAGCTAAGGTTAAAGAGCTTATTAAGAAGTCAAACTAATATGAATCACGTATGGGTCCGCCTTTAAAAAGGTGGACTTTTTTTCGTTAATAAACTATAATGTATTGATAACAGGGTCTTAAAGGCAAAACAGACTCGTCGTGCCTGCACGAAAGAGGCTGATATGCCTTTAAGACCTGCATAAGGAAAGAAAGAAGCGGTACAGTCTTTAATGGAACTGATATTTGAAGATGAGGAAAAAAAGAAGGATCGACATATCTTAAGAGAGATAATCATCTGGATAATCTGTCTGGCACTTTCAGTGCTGGCAGGATATCTTGTCATTACATATGCTGTTGAAAAGACGACTGTGATAGGGGAATCCATGGAACCTACCATGTCGGAGGGAGAAAAGATCATTGTTAATAAACTTGCTTATAAATTTATGAGTATCAAAAGAGATGATGTTATTGTATTTAAGAAGGAGAATTCTTTCGGTACTTATTATGATATCAAGCGCGTGATAGCTCTTCCGGGAGACAGTATTCTGATAAAAAAAGGCAAGATCTATGTTAACGGAGAAGAATATACCGAGAACCTTAAGGTGGAAGAGATCAATAATCCGGGACTTGCCGCAGAAGAGATAAAGCTTTCTGATGATGAGTATTTTGTCCTCGGAGACAACAGAAATAAAAGCGAGGACAGTCGTTTCGCAAGCGTCGCTCTTATTAAAAGAGAGGATATTGCCGGCAAAGCATGGATAAGACTTAAACCTTTCGGATTTGTAAGCCAGTTAAACCGGAAAGATGATAAGGAACAGGAAAACGCTGAAAGTCAGGGAAACGCTAAAGAAAAGGAAACCGAAAACGCTCAGGCGACCGATAAAACTCAGGCGACCGATAAAACTCAGGCGGCCGATAAAGCTCAGGCGGCCGATAAAACTCAGAAAACCGATAAATAGAATTATTAATTAAGGAAGAAATCTTATGGATATACAATGGTATCCTGGTCATATGACCAAGGCAAAGAGAATGATGCTTGAAGACATCAAGCTGATAGATGTTGTTGTTGAGATTCTGGACAGCAGGGTTCCGCTCAGCAGCCGCAATCCTGATATTGATGAGATGGCTAAGAATAAATTCAGGGTACTTCTGCTGAATAAGGAAGATCTTGCGGATCCGGCGGTGCTTTCCGAATGGAAGAAATTCTATGAAGACAAGGGAATGTATGTTAAGACGATCAATTCCAAGGAGCCTTCCAAAGTAAAACAGGTCAATACGGTAATTATGGAAGCCTGTAAGGAAAAGATTGAAAGAGACAGAAAAAGAGGGATAGTAAACCGTCCGATAAGGGCGATGATTGCGGGAATACCCAATGTGGGAAAATCTACTTTCATCAACGCATATACCGGAAAAGCTTCCACTAAGACCGGAAACAAACCGGGCGTTACCAAGGGTAAGCAGTGGATTAAATCGGGAAAGAATATTGAGCTTCTGGATACGCCGGGAATCCTGTGGCCGAAATTTGAAGACAAGCAGACGGGTATAAAGCTTGCGCTTATCGGAACTATTAATGATGATATTCTTAATAAGACGGAACTGGCGCTGATACTTATAGATATGCTTAAGAATGATTATCCGCAAAGATTTGAGGATATTTTCTCCGGTGAAAAGGAGAATGTTTTGTCGCAGAAAAGCACCAACCGCAATGATGAAACAGATAGTGATGTAACAGACAATGATGAGACAGATCGTGATGAATCAGACCGTGACAGATCACCCTGTGATGAATCAGGCATGAAGGAAAACGTAAGAGTACTTGAAGCATTTGCTCTTAAAAGAGGCTGTCTTAAGAAGGGAAATGAACTTGATATTGAGCTGGCCGCAAGGCAGCTTCTTGATGATTTTAAAAACGGAAGGCTTGGACGATTATGCCTTGAGAAACCACCGGTTTAACAGAGATATAGTAACGTGAAGCGTTAAGAGACGAAGTCTGATGCATGTATTTGTCGATCATAAAACCGCAGGTTTTAAGTAAGATAGAACGATGCTCTAAGAAAGAAAGGAACAACGATGTCAGAATATAAGAATCATAATTATTATTCTCCAAATGAGAATATACAGAACAATCCTGTTGATACATTTGATGTAGATGAGGAGGTTTATACAGTCTCTACCACACAGAAAGGTGAAAAAGGCAGAAAAAATCCGATGCGAAGGGGAATGGAAGCCTATAAGAGTATCATCGCCCTTGCCATCTGTGTATGCATCGCATTTCTTATCGCTTATATAATATCAAATTATCTGATAAGACCTACAAGGGTTGACGGCGATTCAATGTCATATAATCTTGAAGACGGTGATGTGCTCATTCTGGATCTTGTAAGCTACAAATTCTCAAAGCCTTCCAGATTTGATATTGTTGTATTTAAACCTGCCGATGAGAAGAATTTTATCAAGAGAGTCATCGGTCTTCCGGGAGAAAAGGTTCAGATCAAAGACGGGCAGATATATATAAACGATGAACTTTTGAATGAAAATTTCGGCTATGGAGCTCTTGATGAAGCAGGCGTTGCCAAAGAACCTGTGATACTGGGGGAGGACGAATACTTTGTCCTTGGCGATTTCAGACGCGGTTCCATAGATTCAAGAAATCCTTACGTAGGAAATGTTAAAGAAGATACTATTGTGGGACGAGCCATGATAAGGATATGGCCGTTAAGAAGCATTGGTTCCATAGATAATGAGAAAAATTCCAGGATACAGGCAGGAAAGGATGAATAATGATCTATACCAGGGAATATTTTGAGAAGCTTTCGGTATCGGAGGCTTCAAAACTTGTGGCGGGAATGACTGAAGAGGAATGCAGAAGCTTTATCGATCTTACCTCAGACTGTACGAAAAAAGGCATTTTGAATCTTAGAGCTAAAATGATAAAAAAACTTGAGGCGCTTGACGCCGAAAGGGAGCGGATACGCGGCATGCGCGTATTTGAAGAAAAATATGCAGACAGGGAATATATCTGCGGAATTGACGAAGTCGGAAGAGGACCGTTGGCGGGTCCTGTGATCACTTGCGCTGTTGTTCTTCCGAAAGGCTGCAGCCTTTTATATGTTAACGATTCCAAAAAGCTCACCGCCGCGAAGAGGGAAGAACTTTCGAAGATCATTTGCGAAGAGGCAGTTTCCTATTGTATATCGGGCAGGGAGCCTGAGGTTATAGACAGGGATAATATCCTTAATGCCACGCTGATGGCAATGAGGGATTCGGTTCTCGGTCTTAAAGTGAAACCGGATATTCTTCTTAATGATGCAGTGATCATTCCGGATGTGGATATTGAACAGGAAAAGATCATACACGGCGACGCCAGAAGCATATCGATAGCCGCGGCAAGCATTGTTGCCAAGGTATACAGAGATGCGCTGATGTGCGAATATGACAAGATCTATCCGCAGTACGGATTTGCGAAAAATGCGGGTTATGGTACCAAAGAGCATATAGAAGCGATTAAAAAATACGGACCTTGTCCGATACACAGAAGAAGTTATATAAAGTCGTTTGTCTGACAACATGGGATAACAAGAGCCACCGTCCGCATGATCGCGGCATTTAAGAATAGTGTTCTTGAAAAGGAAGGGTATTTTGAATAAGAGGGAACTTGGAAACAAGATGGAAGAAAGGGCTGCGGAATATCTTATAAAACACGGTCACGTCATCTTGTCCAGAAATTATTATACACGGACCGGCGAGATAGATATCATATCGCTTGACGGTTCATATATAGTATTTACAGAAGTGAAATACAGAAATGAAACGGACTGCGGCCTTCCGCAGGAAGCGGTCGACAGGAAAAAGCAGAAGCATATGATAAAAAGCGCAAGAAGATATATCTATGAGCATGGGATGAACGAAGACGTGATAAACATCAGATTTGATGTTATCGCGATGTTGAATGATAAGATCGTTTATTATAAAAATGCTTTTGAAGCATAAGTTTGAATGTTTTATAGGATTGCGAAAGCTTAAAACGCAAAACAGCGGGAGCTTAAAGTGCAAAACAACGGGAGCTTAAAACGCGAAACAATCCGTAATATGCTTTAGCTGATTAATTATAATATAACGATTCAAGACAGGAGAATGATCTGTTAATGGCTCACAGCAAAGAGATAGTTAAAGTTGAAGAAGGCAGTATCGCATGGGAGATGGGGATCGAACCGGGCGATACTCTTCTTGCT